>DKLU01000264.1:18550-26638 GCA_002455915.1 Chryseobacterium sp. UBA6632 | reverse complement strand
TATAATGTTTTGTCTTCCGATAAAGGACAGTATTATTTTGATACGACAACAGGATTATTGTACAAATCAAGCTCTAAAGAAGGCACCGCAGTTATTAAAAGCTATATGACGGTTGACGGAATTAAATTCCCAGAAGAAATAGAAGCTGAAGGAAACGGACAGAAAATTACCATTAAAACAACGAAAGTGGTGATTAATTCTGGAGTTTCGGATCAAGATTTTAAAGGATAATTTAAGCTTATTATAAACACAAAACCGCAGATCTCTCTGCGGTTTTTTATTGTTAAAAATGATAATGATTAAGAACCATATTCATTTTTCCATTCATCGGCAACTTCGCTCAGAACGCCGTAAAATTCTTCACCATACTTTCTGATCAAAGGAGTTTTTAGAAATTTATAAATAGGAACCTGAAGCTCTTTTCCTAGCGTACAAGCATCGTTACAAACATTCCATTCATGATAATTTAGAGCGGTAAATGTAGAATATTCATTCACACGAATAGGGTAGAGGTGACACGAAATAGGCTTTTGCCAATCTACAGCGCCATCTTCATACGCTTTTTCAATTCCGCACTTGGTAATTCCTTTTTCGTCGAAGGTTACATAGGCACATTCGCGGTTTTCTACCATTGGGGTAACGTACATTCCATCCATCGGATCGGTCGTCCATGTTCCGATTTCTTCAATGGATTTGATGCCTTCCTGAGTGAGATAAGGTTTAATTTTATCAAAGATGTTATCTAAGATTTCGAGCTCGTTTTTATCTAACGGAGCACCTACATCTCCTTCTACGCAACATGCGCCTTTACATTTTGAAAGGTTACACACAAACTCTTCGGAAAAAATATCCTCGGAAATCAATTTATCGTCAATCTGAATCATAATCTAAAAAAAATCAAAATAAGTACCTATTTTAAAGGTAATTAAACTAAAAATAATAAGCCAAACACCTACTTCCTGCATCCAATATTTAGGTAAAAACTTCATCATTCTGCTGATGATAATTGTTGAGGGAAAGGCAAGAAGAAGTAAATATTCATAACTGTTATTCATGTACAAAATAATAGTAACAAGCTGTGCCAAAGAAAATACAAGTAAAAAAGTGTATTTGTATCTGCTGATCGGACTCTTTTTATTATAATTTTTAAAATGGTCATATATGGCATAGATCAGCATTAATACAATCGGAATTAAAGGTGAAATGTCGCTGTAATCTGTAACGATCTTCATTTTTCCGAATGGTAAATAATCTATATTCCACGTTGTATAATCAAAGAAATACATGACGGAAAAATAACTGAATGCAATTAAAATAATTCCTAATAAAAATCTGAAGAGGTTTAAAGCAATTCTTTCAGATGTTGCAATTACGTGTATGATCACAAAGACAGCCATAGGCCAAGTTGTAGGAAGAAAAATAAAATTCAGCGCTACAATAGAGCCTACCAAAACATAAGATTTCTTTCGTATATCTTCATTGGTACTCGTTAAAAGCAGCAATAGGAAAGAATTCGTTAATAAAGAAACGGCAATCCCGATATCTAAATTTCCCGGATATAAACCGAAAATAAAAAATGTATATAAAAATAATGGCAGATGTGTTTGGTAATTCAGCGCAATGCTGTGAAAACAAAAATATCCCAAAGCGATTCCCAGAAAAGTAATTCCGGCAATAATAGCTTCATAAGTGTTGAAATTCAGTATGTTAAATAATATTACTACTAAAAGAAGAAAACCAATATAAACAGGAATTGAAAAAATATTGCTTTCTTTTGAAAGTAATTTAAACATTTTTTATAAATTTGTACAAAGTTAATTTAAAAAAGGAAAATAATGACGTCTTTCTTTCTATTCTTAAGCAAAGTTTTCAAATGGTCTTTCGGTTTCTTTGATGCTTTCGGTAATGTTTTAAACTGGATTCTATTTATTGTTTGCTGCGTATTGTTTACGTACTGGTGCTACGTTCTTGTAGTTACACTGGGTGGTGACAAAGATAAAGACTATTATTCTCCAACGGAAGGTAAGCATCCTTACTACGATCCGAATATCTACAAAAAAGAAGGTTAATTAATTGGTTATATAGTAAAAAACCGATCAATACTTTATGTTTGATCGGTTTTTTTATATTAATGATTAAAATCTCACTGATTGTTTTCGTGAATAGGAAGCACCAAAACCGGAACGGGAGAATTCTTTGTAATCCCTTTCGTTAAGCTTCCGATAAAGACATCATAGATTTCGCTTCTTCCGTGTGAACCCATCACAATGAAATCTGCATTTTTATCCTGAGTATATTCCAGAATAATATCTTTGGCAATCCCTTGTTTCAAAAGATGTTCGCAATCTACATCGTAAGCTAGTATTTTCTGCTCAATTTTATTTAACTGAACCAGCTCCTCACGAATTTCGTTTTCTTCCACTTCAGGAAAATACTGAAATCCCATATCGCCAATGGCAAAACCAATATCCGATGGAGCCACATGGATCAGGAAAATTTTACCATTTACCTGTTTTGCAAATTTTACTGCACCTTCTATAAGTTGCTCTGTTTTGTCCCCAAAATCTACGGGTAATATAATATTTACCATAACCTTTATTTTGTTTACTAAAGATAGGAAAATTATGCCAAAGCAGAGGTCTAATTACCTATAAAATTCGAATATCCAGAATTTTTTCATCCTCAAGATAAGCTTCCAAAATATCATTTTCATCTACCTTTCCAACCCCTTTTGGCGTTCCTGTAAAAATAAGGTCACCCACTCTCAAGGTAAAATATTGCGAAACAAAAGCAATGATATCATCAACGGTAAAGATCATATCTTTTGTATTTCCATCCTGAACCTTCTCTTTGTTTTTCAATAATGAGAAATTAAGCGATTCCAGGTTATAATTTTCCTTTTTAAAGAAATTTCCAACTACGGCAGAACCGTCAAAACCTTTCGCCAGTTCCCAAGGCAAACCTTTAGATTTCAATTCACTTTGAAGACCTCTGGCCGTAAAATCTATTCCAAGCCCAATTTCTTCATAATGTTTGTGAGCCGTTTCTTTCTGAATATATTTTCCGCCTTTCGAAATTTTTATTACCACTTCCAGTTCATAATGAACATCGTTAGAAAATTCAGGAATATAAAAATCATTTCCTTTCAAAACTGCCGTATCAGGCTTCATAAAGATCACCGGTTTCTCAGGGATCTCATTTCCTAATTCTTTCGCGTGTTCGCTGTAATTTCTTCCTATACAGATTATTTTCATAATTTTATATGTCATTGCGAGAAGCCATCTCGCGATTATTTAATAATTTTTTATGCTCAATGAGAGAAAACTCCCAACTTCCATCTTCTGACTTTTATTTTTTTTAGGAGCTTTTTCCCGCTTTCCGCTGTATCTTTTGTTCCGCTGCGCTGCACAAAAGGATGTCGCTGCAATCGGGGCTATGAATGTCAATTGTCAATTTCTTCGAGTGAATAGTTAATTTTTAATATGGCTTAAAAATTCACTTGCGAAGCAAAATTTACCATTTATGATTCACCTTGCAAAACCACCCCGTCAAAAATTCTTTCGAATTTTCGCCACCCCTCCAGAGAAGGGGAATTATTCTCTGTCATTTCAATATTTTGTAATAACCAGAAAGTTTGTCATCCTGAAAGGATCTAGGCACGAATCTTACAAATTATATTTCTAATACTACGTTTAGATCCTTTCAGGATGACAGATATACTGTTCATTTGCGAAGCAAAATTCACAATTCACAATTACCTCGTTAATTAATGCACAAACTCATTTCCACAGTAGTAACAGATAAACTTGTGGCTTTTCAAAATAGAAACACCAAAGAAGCTCGTTGCGCTATCGTCTCTATAAATATGATTGGAACCACATTTCGGACAAACAAAATCGAATTCCGGATTCTCAATTGTATGTTCTACTTCCAGAGAAAATTCTTCATTCTCTTTGTAGTCTTCCAATACTTTTTTAGCTTTCTCCAAATCTTCATCGAAAACCTGCAGCTGAATGCCACCCACAGCCTGAGAAAGCAGCCAATCCGACTGAATCAGCTGTTCGTTTGCAATGAAGCTGTTGATGCCGTTTTCAGCCAAAATCTGCTTGTCTCTGTTGGCCTGAAGAGCCGTTTCGTAAAATTTGAATTTAACCAGCTCGCTCATATTTTAAAATTTACTTGAAAGTTGAATTTTAGTTAAAACTTTTTTCGTGTAAAGAGGGAAATCGGCATTTTGCAACCATCCGAAATATCCCAAATCTTTTTGAAAAACAGCTTTTACTGCCTGTCCTTTATATTTACCGAAGTTGAAAACTTCTTCGTTTTTATCATTAAACCCTATAAATCCTGCTAAATCTGCATTTTTATTATGGAATGTAAATTCACTTAATGCTGCAATTTCATTCGGAATATCATCATATTTCCCAATTTGAGCATCTAAAACCTCAAAAGTAGCCATCACATCTGCTTCAGCCGAATGTGCATTTTCCAAGGTTTTTCCACAGTAAAACTGATAGGCAGCACCTAAGTTTCTAGGCTCTTTTTTATGGAAAATCGTCTGAGCATCCACCAATTTGAATTTACTCAAATCAAAATCCATTCCTACTCTCAATAATTCCTCTGCCAACAAAGGAACATCGAATCTGTTTGAATTAAAACCTCCCAAATCGGTACCGGCAATCATTTCCATTACTTTAGATGCAATTTCTTTGAAAGTAGGTGCATCTTTCACGTCTTCATCATAAATCCCGTGAATATCGCTGCTTTCCTTCGGAATCGCCATTTCAGGGTTTACTTTCCATGTTTTGCTTTCTCTCGATGCATCAGGATTTACCTTTAAAATACAGATTTCAACAATTCTGTCTTTTCCGATATTGGTTCCTGTTGTTTCTAAATCAAAGATACAAAGAGGTTTATGTAGTTTTAAGTTCATTTCTGATAATTTGAAAATGTTTTCAGGGAAAAACTTCATGCTCCCCTCATTCATCTCCCAGCCATTACAGCTGTTTCTGAAATATAATTGATACTAATATATAATAAATGACAAGCATCGGAATTCCCACGATCTGGAATATCGCTAAAATAGCAATTCCGCCTCCTAAAAGTACGATTTTGGAATAATTATCCTGTAGTTTTTTAGATTTAAATTTCATGGCCATCATTTTTACCGGACTTATCAGAAGCCATGATGTAAGGATGGTTAATGCAATCAGTAGGGGAGCGCTTTCAAATAGAAAACTAAAGGCAGTCATTTCTTTAAAAGCATAATATAATCCAAACAACAAAACAGTGTTCGTTGGTGTATTTAAGCCTTTAAAATAATATCTCTGCTCTTCATCAATATTAAAAATGGCCAATCTTAAACATGAAAATACAGTAACAATTAAACCAATATATTTAATTTCGAAAAATAAATTAATTCCAAAAATCTCACTTCCAAAAGGTTCTAGGGCTTTAAGCATCGTTAATCCTGGAATGACCCCAAAACTTACCATATCTGCCAAAGAATCTAGCTGGAGCCCTAAATTTGAATTGGATTTTACTGCTCTTGCCACAAAACCGTCGAAAAAATCAAAAATTGAGGATAAAATCAGGCAGATTGCCGTAGTTTGATAGTCTCCAAGAATCAAATGAATGGCTCCCACGCAGCCTGCAAAGAGATTTCCTAAGGTTAAAGCATTGGCCAGATTATTTTTTATAAAATTCATGTTATTTTTCTGTAAGTTTTAAATTTAGCTTTCTCAATTGGAATAAGATTCCAAAAAAAGAAAAAAATGCGGTAATTACCGTAAAAAGTAAAGATGCTGAAACCGAAATTGAAGCATTAAAATCAAAATATTTTGAAGCTTGGAGAAACAACATCTCTCTGACTCCGATTCCTGCAAAAGAGATAAGACTCAATACAGAGCTTCCTAAAAAGGTAACGGTGTAGATTGTGAAATTATCATTCATACCTAAGCTTTTCATGATCAAAATAAAGCAAATTACCTGTAAAAGCTGAATAATGATTGATATTGAAAAGGTTTTAAAGAAAATTCCGGTATAGGTGGAAAATAATTTTTTGGTTAGGAAATAGGTAAATGCAATTCCTGCCAACAGCAAAACGATAATAAGCCCAAGCCATTGTGTTTCAAACAAAAATGCTGCTGAAACTAAAATCAGGACACAGATTGCTAAAAGGCCACTTAACCGATCGTTGAAAAGAGCAGACGTAATTTTTTTTGCGCCCCATCCGAATTTTTTATTCAGAATATACACTTTGTAAGCATCGCCGCCAATTCCGCCGGGAATGAAAAAATTATAGAACATTCCTAAAAAATAAAGTTCCAAATTACTTCTGAAGCTCAAGTTGAAATCATTAGAATTGAAATAGAATTCAAGTCTTTTTGTAGATAAAACCTGTGATGCTAAAAAGAAAATTGCTGCCAAAATAACGTACCCGACATGTAAAGTCGACCAAAGTTGGGCAACATCTCGAAACGGTATTTTTTTGAAAACAAAATACAATAAGGCAACGCTGACCAGAATTTTTACCGCATTGATCAGAAGTTTTTTAAGCTTTGATTTCTCCAAAATTTGTTATTTTTCTGATATTGAAAGGTCGTTTGCTCTGAGATTCATAATAGGTTTTCATCAACATATCAATAATAATTCCTGTGGTGAAAAACTGGATTCCGATGAAGGCCAACAATACTCCTAAAATTAATAAAGGTCTTCCGCCGATGTCGTGTCCCATTAATTTTACCACCAAAAGGTAAGTATTGATAAGCATTCCTAAAACAAAAGCGACCAAACCGATGTTTCCGAAAAGATAAATAGGTTTCGAAAGGTATTTTTGATTAAACAAAACCAGAAGTAGATCGTTGATTACCTTGAAGGTTCTGTTCATTCCGTATTTTGAAACGCCAAACTGTCTTGCGTGGTGTTTTACCGGCATTTCAGCAATTCTGGCACCGTTAAGATGTGCCATTAAACTGATAAAACGGTGGTTTTCACCATATAAATTCAGATCTTTAGCCGTTTCCTGAGTGAAAACTTTCAAAGCACAACCCTGATCTGAAATATTAAGTTTTGTTGATCTTTTAATAATGAAATTAGCGATTTTTGAAGGAATCGTTCTTATAGAAGAATCTTTTCTCTTCTGGCGTTTGCCGACGATCAAATCGTAATCTCCGCTGTCCAGAAGATCAACCATTGCAGGAATATCGCTTGGGTCATTCTGTAAATCTCCGTCCAACGTGATTACATAATCGCCCGTTGCATAATCAAAACCCGCCATCATGGCAGAACTTTGTCCGTAATTTTTTTTCAGCTGGATCAAAACTACACTAGGATCATTTTTATCATTAATTTCTTTCACAGTGCCGTCTTTTGAATTATCATCAATCAGAATCAATTCATAATTATAGCCGTTCATGGCCTCACGGATGCGATCGATAAGTAGTCCGGCATTACCTTCTTCATTATACATTGGGATGACCAGAGAGTAAAATTTATTATGATCCATTCAGTTTATATTGATTTATTAAATTTGCATAGAAATGCTTTTGCAAAAATACTAAAAAACTATCTTTCAGATGAATCAAAATCAACTGCTGTCACCCAGTCAAATTTTATTTCTATATATCGGTTTTTCAATAGTTTATATATCGGGTTTGTTTATTCCTTTAATGGAGAACGATTCTGCACAACATGCATCAATGGCGATGCGAATGGCTTTGGAGAACGATTTTCTGAATATTATGAAGGGAGATTCGCCTTATCTGGACAAACCGCATATGCATTTTTGGCTGGCGGCCATTTCCATGAAAATGTTTGGGATCAATCATATTGCGTACAGAATTCCGGCATTGTTGTGCTTAGCTTTAGGAGCTTTTTCAACCAAAAAACTCACGGAACAATTATATGAAAACAAGAATATGGGAAGCGTGGCTTCGCTTATTTTTCTGTCGGCGCAAACGATTATCCTTTCGGCGCATGATGTAAGAACGGATGCGGTTTTAACGGGATTTATCATATTTTCTTTATGGCAGTTTATAAAATTCATTAAAACTCAAAATATTCTGAATGTAATTCTGGCTGGATTGG
>DKLU01000264.1:0-18417 GCA_002455915.1 Chryseobacterium sp. UBA6632 | reverse complement strand
CTGGCTGGATTGGGAACCGCGATTGCTTTTTCATCCAAGGGGTTAATGGCAATTGTAATCATCGGATTTTGTGTTTTTGCTTATTTATTATATTCAAGAGAATGGAAAAAGTTCTTTAATTTTAAAATAATTATTGCCGCGTTAAGCTTTTTTGTAGGAATTATTCCTGTTTTATACGCTTATCACCATCAGTTTGGCGAAGAGGGAATTCGGTTTATTTTATTCAATCAAAGTGTCAATAGGCTAACGGCTTCAGGATTTGAAGAAACAAGCCCGGATTATTCTTTCTTTTTCCACACTTTATTATGGGCTTTTTTACCATTTTCTTTGGCTTTTTATGTTGGAATTTTCGAAAAGTCTGCTTTTTTCCTCAAAAATAGATTCAGAAAAACAGAAGGAGTAGAATTTTTAACCTTAGGTGGATTTTGGTTGGTTATGCTACTTTTTTCGGCTTCAAAATTTAAACTTCCACATTATTTAAATGGTTTGATCGCAGTACTTGCTGTTTTTACAGCTTCTTATTTATTTGATATTTTTAAAAGAAATCAGGTGAAGAAGATTAAAGTTTTATATATCATTCAATTAGTGGTGGTTTTCGGAACTTTATTAGGAGTTGGTTTGCTGACGTATTTCTTCACCGGTGTTGATCATATTATAATGTATACTGTAGCGGTTTTGATTTTCATTTATTTAATGATGATTATTTTCAAGAAAGAAGATCTGTTTAAGAAATATGTTTTTATGTCTTTGGTTTTTGCGATTGGAGTTAATATTTTTCTAAATACACAGTTTTATCCCGTTCTTACGCAATATCAGGGAAGTTATCGATTGGCACAAAGCGTAAATAATGAAAGGATTGCAAAAGACAGAATTTTTGCGACCACAGGTTCAGAATCTTGGGCTTTTGATTTTTACACCAAAAGAAATACATCAAGAACAGATGTTGACAAGCTGAAAAAGGGAGATTATTTTGTTATTTATAAAGATGCTTTGCAATCGGTAAACAGAAAGTATAAAATTGTTTTACAGGAAAATGATTACCGAATTACAAGGCTTTCCTTGAAATTCCTAAATCCTAAAACACGTCCTGAGCAGTTTGATAAGATTTATTTGATTCAAATATTAGATTAAATCTTCCGCTGTTTAGCAAGTGTTTGAATTAAAAAAGTGGTACGTCTATTGTTATATATGCTCAGGATAATAAAAGTTTTTGTTTGTTTAAAATTAATTTATATTTTTAGCGGAGAATAGACAACAGAAATATTTTATTTGAATTAAAACTATAAGAATATGAGAAAATTATTATTAACATTTATGCTTTCATTATTTGGAGTAATGTCTTTTGCTCAAATTGAAGGGAAATGGAAAACAATAGATGATGAAACGAAACAGGCTAAATCTATTGTAGAGATTTATAAAAAAGGAGATCAGTATTTTGGGAAAATTTCTCAATTGTTGATAAAACCGTCAAATCCTAACTGTACGGAATGTAAAGACGACAGAAAAGGAAAACCAATTTTGGGCATGGAAATCATCAGAGGTTTGAAAAAAGATGGTGACGAATTTACCGGAGGAACTATTACAGATCCTAAATCAGGTAAAACTTACAAGTGTACGATTACAAGAAATGGCGACAAACTGAACGTAAGAGGTTATGTAGGAATTTCTTTGATGGGCAGAAGCCAGACTTGGGAAAAAGCGAACTAAATACGTTTAAAAATAGAATTTTACAGACGGCATTTCGGAAGAGATGCCGTTTTTGTTTTGAAAAATCTGTAACGAAAAAAAAATCTACACACTTATACAATATGAACTCAAATTTGGAAAAAACCTTTATCGCTTTTCTGAAAGAAAATCAGCGGATCGTACATAAGGTATGCAGAATTTATACAGATAATAAAGAAGATCATGAAGATCTTTTTCAGGAGATCACGATTCAACTGTGGAAATCTTTTCCGGGTTTTAAAGGTGATGCTAAATTTTCTACATGGATGTACCGTGTGGCTTTGAATACGGCGATTACCCTATTTAAAAAAGCAAAAAAGAATGATGTCACTACAGCAATTGATGTTTCTTCTTTAAGGATCGAATACGAAACCTATGAAGATGATGAACATAAACTGAAAAGAATGTACCAGGCGATTTATACATTGTCGGATATTGAAAAAGCTTTGATTATGATGTATCTCGAAGATAAATCTTATCGTGAGATTGGTGAAATCCTCGGAATTACAGAAGGAAACGCTCGCGTGAAAATGAACAGAGCAAAAAATAATTTAAAACAACAACTCAACACAAAATAATATGGAAGAACTTGAATTATTGAAAAACGACTGGAATAAAAATACCAAAGATTTTAAAGAGTATTCAGATCAGGATATTCTCGGGATGATAAGAAAGCAATCGGTTTCAGTAACGAAAACGTTATTGATTATTGGAGTGGTTGAAGTTATTATTTGGTCGGCGTATGGATATATTGACGGTGAATTTCCTTTTATAAGAATAGGATTATTTACAATGTTTTTCGGATTGATCATTTATTGGTTTAATAAAATAAAATCGGGCGAAAGTTCTTTAGCTTTAATGAAAAATATTTTAAATCTAAGAAAAACGGTTTTCGGATATGCCGGAATCTCTTTTGCTCTGATTATTTTTGATAGTTTAATTAACTTCAAACATAATACTTCCGATTTTATACGTGGTTGGAAAGATGGGCAGAATGGCACTCATTCGGATACAGTAAATCTTACAATGGTAAATTATATCGTTTTTGCTTTTATACTTGCAGCGGTTATCTATTTTTTGTATTGGATTTACAAAAAAACGTACGGTAAAATACTTTCAGACCTTAAAAAAAATTACAGAGAATTAAGCAAAGCAGAATAAATTCTCATTTAAATTAAAATTAATACAGGTATCTCAGTCAATGCGATGCCTTTTTTGTTATGTGTATAATAAAAAAACACTATTTTTGTAGTCTAAATTTTTCAAATAAATATGGCAGAATATACTTTTCGTGAGGTAATTGCACAGGCAATGAGCGAGGAAATGCGTAAAGACGAATCCATTTTTTTAATGGGGGAGGAAGTTGCAGAATACAATGGTGCATATAAGGCTTCAAAAGGAATGCTGGATGAATTTGGTCCAAAGAGAGTAATCGATACACCTATCGCTGAGCTTGGTTTTACAGGGATTGCTGTAGGAGCTGCGATGAACGGTAACAGACCAATTGTAGAGTATATGACATTCAATTTCTCGTTAGTGGGGATTGATCAAATTATTAATAACGCGGCAAAGATCCGTCAAATGAGTGGTGGCCAGTGGAACTGTCCTATCGTATTCAGAGGGCCTACAGCTTCTGCAGGTCAGTTGGGTGCAACACACTCTCAGGCTTTCGAAAACTGGTTCGCAAACGTTCCAGGGCTTAAAGTAGTAGTTCCTTCAAACCCTTACGATGCGAAAGGATTATTGAAAAGCTCTATTCAGGATAACGATCCTGTGATCTTTATGGAATCTGAGCAAATGTATGGTGATAAGATGGAAATTCCTGAGGAAGAGTACTACTTGCCAATCGGAAAAGCTGAAATCAAAAAAGAAGGTAAAGACGTTACGTTGGTATCTTTCGGAAAAATCATGAAGTTGGCTATTCAGGCCGCTGAAGATATGGAGAAAGAAGGTATTTCTGTAGAAGTTATCGACCTTAGAACAATTCGTCCGCTAGATTTTGATACTATTTTAGCATCAGTAAAGAAAACAAACAGATTGGTTATTTTAGAAGAAGCTTGGCCATTTGGTTCAATCTCTTCAGAAATTACATATATGGTGCAGCAAAAAGCATTTGATTATTTAGATGCTCCTATCAAGAGAATTACTACTCCAGATGCACCGGCACCTTATTCAGCTGCCTTATTCGCAGAGTGGTTCCCAAAACTTGAAAAAGTAAAAGAGGAAATCAAAAAAGCGATGTACGTAAAATAATTTTAAAGATTATAGAGAAAAACTTCCGAAAGGAAGTTTTTTCATTTATTATATTCATGAAGAAAAATTCTTGAGGTCATAAATTTAGTATAAATTTGCGCGTTTAAATTTAAAATTGCTGATATGGCAGAAGTTACAGAAGGCGGTCATCATTTTGACCTTAAGAAACTTTCATTTGTAGGAGTTATCGTATCCCTAGGGATTGTATTCGGGGATATTGGTACGTCGCCGCTTTACGTAATGAAGGCAATTGTGAATGCCCGAAAAGACGGAGCAGCAATGCCATTCGATGAGTATATCGAAGGTGCTTTGTCTTGTATCATCTGGACATTGACGCTTCAGACCACGTTGAAATATGTGATCATTGCGCTTCGTGCAGATAACAAAGGAGAAGGAGGAATCCTGGCTCTTTATTCTTTGGTTAAAAAGTTAAAGAAAAAATGGCTCTATGTGGTCGCCATTATTGGTGCTTCCACGCTGGTTGCCGATAGCGTTATTACGCCTTCGCTTACAGTGATGTCTGCGATTGAGGGATTAAAGATCTACAATCCGGAAACGCCAGTGGTTTTAATTACCTTATTTATTCTTTTCATTGTTTTCGTTGTTCAGCAGTTTGGGACGGCTTCTATTGGTAAATTCTTCGGGCCGGTCATGGTAACATGGTTTTTGGTGCTGGGGATTTTTGGATCTGTGCATATTTTCGATCATGTGGAGATCTTCAGAGCCTTCAACCCAATTTATGCTTATAACCTGATTACGCATTCTTCGAGTGCGATTGTAATTATGGGAGCGGTTTTCCTTTGTACAACAGGAGCGGAAGCATTATATTCAGATTTAGGGCACTGCGGTGCGAAAAATATCCGAATCAGCTGGATTTTTGTTAAATTAATGTTGATTCTTAATTATTTAGGTCAGGGAGCTTGGTTGTTAGATAATTACCATTTGGTGCATCAAGGAGTAAATCCTTTCTTCGGAATTATGCCGGAATGGGCTGTTTTGCCGGGAGTAATTTTAGCAACGGCTGCGGCAATTATTGCAAGTCAGGCGGTAATTACAGGTTCATTTACCATGTTCTCAGAAGCGATGTCAATTTCTTTCTGGCCAAACCAACACATCGAATATCCTTCAGGGGTAAAAGGGCAGATGTACATTCCTAGAATCAATTGGGGATTAATGGCATTCTGTTTTGTAGTCGTTATTTTCTTCCAAAAATCAGAAAAAATGGAAGCTGCGTACGGTCTTACCATCACGATTACGATGTTAATGACTACGGTACTTTTACTTTTCTGGTTGAGCCGAACAAGAGTGAATAAAATTTTCTTACTTGGTTTTGCTTTAGTATATATCGCTTTAGAATCCGGATTCTTTTATGCGAATGTCATCAAGTTTATGGATGGCGGTTGGCTAACAATGGTTCTTGGCGGCTTCATCGCGGTTTGTATGTATGCTTGGTATAACGGTCGATTGATAAAATCTAATTTTACACAATATGTGAAGATCGATAAATATGTTTCTATCATTAAAGATATGAAGCTGGATGAAACGATTCCGAAATATTGTACCAATTTAGCCTATCTGAGCAGAGCAAAAAGAAATGATGAGGTAGAATCGAAAATTATTTATTCTATCATTAAAAAACAACCGAAAAGAGCAGATCATTATTTTATTTTAAGTATTGTCAATCAGGAAGATCCTTACACTTTTAAATATACGGTGGATGAAATTTTGCCGGGAACAGTTTATAAAATCAATTTCATGCTAGGATTTAAAGTTGACAGAAGAATCAACGATTATTTTAACATGGTTTTAAAAGATTTAATGGCAGACGGAACTATTCCTTCAAGAAGTAGCCATCCTTCTTTGAGAGCCCATAATATCCCGCCAGATCTTAAATATGTCATCATAGATAACACCTATATCAACGATATACTTTTAACTGTTAAACAGAAGATTACATTAAATATTTACAACTTTGTGAAGTACATCGGAAGTGATGATTTCAAGTCTTGGGGAGTCACTATTCATAATGTAGTCGTGGAATCTGCACCGATTACAGAACTTACCGTTTATGATAATAAAATTGAACAGTCAGGATTTATAAGACATAATAGTTAAGATCCTTTAACAAACCAGTCTAACATTTATTTAAATAAAATTCAATAAATTTGTAGATAATTTTTTTAATGGATACTTTACAAAAAGAAAAAAATATAGCTTTAATTAAGGATGTGCTTAGAAACTATTTACTAGAAAAAGGTTTCAGAAATACACCCGAGAGATATACGATATTGGAAGAAATTTATAATATGGATCACCACTTTAATGTGGATGATCTGTATCTTCTGATGATGCAGAAAAAATATCACGTTTCTAAAGCAACAATTTACAATACTATTGAGATTTTCCTTGATGCAGGTTTAATCCGTAAGCATCAGTTTGGTGAAAAAACATTAACTTCTTCTTCTTACGAGAAATCTTATTTTGATAAACAGCATGACCATTTGGTGATCTACAAAAAAGATTCTGATAAAGAGATTGAAGAGATTATCGAGTTTTGCGATCCAAGAATCCAGGGAATTAAAGAGGCAATTGAAGACGCTTTTGGCGTAAAAATTGATTCCCATTCGCTATATTTTTATGGCACTAAGAATGACTAACCAACCAATGAGGCTGTTTTTAGTTCTCTTACTTTTTATTTCAACGATTACTTTTGCGCAAGATCAAAAAAAGCCTGCGCAACGAGATCCTTATTTGCAAAATCCGGTTAAAAATCCTGCTCCGCAACAGATTAAAGCGGGCGATAGGGTGAAGATTCTTAATGCTGATGAGATTAAAAAAGATGCCAATAAATACGATGGAAACCGTTATCTGACGGGAAATGTAAAAATTGAGCATAAAGGTTCTATCCTTACCGCTGATGAAGTAGTAATGTATGAAGAAGAAAACTTTGTAAAAGCAATCGGGAATACAAAACTTCAAAATGCAGACGGTTCTGTGATCACAGCAGCCGAAATGGAGTATGATGGAAATACTCAAAAAGGGGTCGCCAGAAAAAATGTAGTGCTTACTGATCCTAAACAGACCATAAAAACAGAAACTCTGTATTATGACAGGCTCGCCAATCAGGCTTATTTTAATACAGGAGGTACAATTTCTGATGGACAGAATGTGATGTATACCAAATCTGCCACGTATTTTTTAGATACGAAAATGATTGATTTTGTTGGAAAAGTTAAAATTGACAACAAAGATTACATTATTGAAGGTGATAATATCAAACAGAATCAAAATACAAAGGTTGCCGATTTCTTTGGTCCTACAACCATTACCAACAGGCAAAATCCTAAAAATTATGTATATACCGAACGAGGTACATACAAAATGAATACAAAGGAAGCTTTCCTGAATAAAAACTCGAGAATTCATTACAATGATAAAATTCTGACAGGTGATGATATGTATTTTAATCAACTTTCAGGATTCGGAAAAGCAACCGGGAATGTAAAGCTGGATGATCCTAAAGAAAAAAGATACATGAAGGGCGGCTATGGAGAAATCTATGAAAAGCAGGATTCTTCCATGATGACCAAAAGTCCTTATGCGGTAAAGATCCTCGAAAAAGATTCTATTTACTTTTCGGCTGTGAAAATTATTTCTTATCAAAAACCGGACTCTCTTGATCCTACAAAGAAAAAAAGCTTCATGAGAGCTTTCAGAAAAGGTAGATTTTATAAATCAAATGCGCAGGGAAGGGCAGATTCATTGGCTTTTAATGAAACAGATGGTGTTCTTCACATGTACAGAGATCCTATTTTGTGGAGTGGAGAAAAGCAGGTGACAGGTGATAAAGTAGAAGCCTATTTTAACACCGAAACTGAAGATTTAGATTCTGTAAGAGTTATCGGAAATGCTTTTGCGATCAGCAAAGTAGATTCTCTCACATTGAAAGATGAATTCAATCAGGTAAAAGGCAAATTCATGAATGCCTATTATGAGGATAATGATATTAAAGAAATCAAAGTTATCGGAAATGCTCAAGCCATTACCTATGCCGACGATTTTAATGAAAAAACAAAGGAAAACGAAAGGATCGGTATTTCTCTTACTTCATGCGGTATCATCGGTGCTTTTTTTGAGGAAAAACTGATGCAGATTATTTCTTGTAGTATTGGGGCAACATCCGACACTTATCCTATGAGTAAGATTGAACCTTCCAAAAGAAAATTCCCCGACTTCAACTGGAATACCAGAGACCGAATCCGAAAATGGCAGGATATTCTCGTAGACACGCCAAATAATGAAGAAGTAAAATATCAGGCTGATGATGAGCTTTATAATCAGGCTCAGGAAGCGGTAGAGAAAGAAAGAGCAAAAGAAGAAGCTAAGAAACCAAAAAGAACAAGAAAATAATAATGAAGAAAATATTAATGTTATTTTTGTTGATTCCAGCGTTATTTTTCTCGCAAAACTTCTTACAGCCGGATGAATTTCTTTGGAGCAAAGACAGAAAATTACAAAAAGAAGACTATAAGTTGATAACGCATGATCCTAATGTACACGTGAAATCTTCTATCAGCTTTTCTTATCATCTAAGAGGCTTTAGCGTTTTTAATGCTAATTTTAATAAAAATATTATCAATAAGTTTTCCAGTAATGCATCATCTTTTAATCCAGATGCACAAGATATTCCTGCTTTGCTAGATTATCAGCAGTTAAATTTTGACCTCTGTGAAGTGTATGCTAGAAAAATGCGTAAGGAGCTTCTTATTCATAAAAATAAACTTTGGAAAGGTTTTGATCATGCCGAAGAGATGTTTAATAATCTGACGGCTGAATATATGAAAACTCAAGCCATAATGAATGAAGAAACGGGTTATGGCATTGATGCTCATAAAGTAGAGAATTGGAAATTAAAAGTGGAAAATGATCTACAGGATCTTTTCTGATTTTGATTATAACAATACATCTAAAATTAAGATAAAGAAAAGTTCTAAAGAAGAAGTTTAAGTTTCTTTTAAAATATTTCTCAAATGCAAAAAGATTTTTTTACATATCAGGCTCAAACGACAAAGTTTGCAGCTGGCTTCGAGGTTGAAAAAGCAGAGGGAAGCTATATTTATGGCAAAGACGGGAAAAAATATCTGGATTTCGTTGCCGGAGTTTCCGCGAATACATTGGGGCATTCTCATCCGAAAATTGTAAATGCAATTAAAGAGCAGGCGGATAAATATCTTCATGTGATGGTGTATGGCGAGTATGCTCAGGAAAAACCTGTTGCTTTATGTAAATTGCTGGCAGAAGCGACGCCAGATCCTTTGGGAATTACTTATTTGGTAAACAGTGGAGCAGAAGCTATCGACGGAAGTTTAAAGCTTGCTAAAAGATATACAGGAAGAGAAGAAATTGTCTCTTTCAAAAATTCTTATCACGGAAATACGCATGGAGCTCTAAGTGTTTCGGGAAACGAAACGCACAAAAGAGAATTCCGCCCTTTATTGCCGATGGTTTCTTTTATTGAATTTAATAATGAAAATGATTTCGATAAGATTACCGAGAAAACAGCTTGTGTTATTCTTGAAACCATTCAGGGGGCGGCCGGATTTTTAGTTCCGGATAAGGACTATTTAATTAAACTAAAAAAGAGATGTGAAGAAGTCGGTGCATTATTGATTTTGGATGAAATTCAACCAGGATTCGGAAGAACGGGAAAATTATTCTCTTTTGAACATTTCGGAATCGTTCCTGATATTCTCGTGATGGGTAAAGGTATGGGTGGCGGAGTTCCTGTGGGCGCTTTCATGAGTTCAAAAGAAATTATGGGAACGTTGGCACATTCTCCAAAATTAGGTCATATTACCACTTTCGGCGGAAATCCTTTGATTGCAGCTTCAAGTTACGCCACTTTAAAAGAAGTATTGGAAAGCGGTTTGATGAATGAAGTGGAAGAAAAAGAAAAATTATTCCGAGAATTGTTGGTTCATCCGAAAATTAAAAATATCAACGGAATGGGTTTAATGCTTGCTGTAAATCTAGGTTCCCCGGAATATACGCTGGATGTTGCTAAAAAATGTATGGATAAAGGGTTGATTCTTTTCTGGCAATTATACCGAAACGAATATCTGAGAATTTCTCCGCCACTTACGCTTTCTGTAGATGAAATTCGCGAAGGCTGTAAGATCATAATCGACGTTTTAAACGAAAATTAATATACGAAACTCTTCAATCTGAAGAGTTTTTTTGTGGTAAAAAGGAGAGTTAATCTGTTAAAAACGATATTAAACGCTTATTTAAAAATCTCTGATAAATATCATAAAGATTATATAAAAAAGTAAATACATTTTTGTGTAATAAAAAAATTAATTTATATATTGCGGGACGATTAAAACAAAGATTATATGGCGAAACATAAAGTCCATTACGAGTTTCCAATGCACTGTTTATCAGAGATTTTGTATGAATATCTGGCAACGGCAGAAGGATTGTCTGAATGGTTTGCGGATGAGGTAACAGAGAAAGGCGATGACTTCTTTTTTAGCTGGGGCGGAAGCGCTGCGGAGAAGGCTACTTTGATTAGGTATAAGCCAGAAGGTTTCGTGCGTTTCAGATGGGAAGAAGACGAAGGAACAAAAAATTTCTTTGAAATGACGATCGTAATAGACGACATTACAGAAGATCTTGCCCTTAATATTACAGATTTCTGTGAAGAAGGAGACGAGAACGAAAACGCGATGTACTGGGAAAACCTTATCGAAAACCTTAGAATTAAATTAGGTGCTGCATAATGCGTATGCTGTACTAAAATGATAAAACTGATGAACGATTTATCGTTCATTATTTTTTTATAAATAAATCACATCAAAAATTGGAAAATCAATATTTTACATCTGGCGAATTACATGTGAAAAACAGAGCGTTTCTTTTTGGAGACGCGGTAAAGGTTTCTTTCTTTGTAAGAGAAGGCAAACTGATTATGGATGAAGAGTGCTATTTCTTTCTGATGGCTTCCATGAGAAAGATGAGAATGAATATTCCGTTAACGTATACGCTGGAGTTTTTTCAGTCGCTTTTTCAGAATGATATTATTGAAGGAAAAGGAATTCAGAACGGGATCATCAATTTTCAGGTTTATAGAAATAATGATGAATTAACGTTAGCAAAATCATCAATTTCATATTTCTACGAGGTTTTAGAAATGCAGGATGTTTTAACGGTTCATTCAAGAGCATTGGAATTGGATTTAATTAAAGAAATTAACGTTAATAATAACCTTTTAAGCAATATCAGGGTTCACTGTCCGGAAAATATTTACGGAGGAATTTATGCACAGGAAAATGACCTGGATGATGTTATTTTGTTGAATCCAAATAAAAGGATCGCACGTACCACTTTTGGAAATCTTTTATTTTTAGAAGGAGATGTTATTAAAGTTCCTAAGCAGACAGAAGGAGCATACATTTCGCCTTTAATGGAAAATTTCGTCACTTTTTTACATAAAAATAAACTGGCAGATATCCAAGAACACGAGATTATTGCATTTGAATCTCAAAAAGCAGAAGAAATTTTATTAATTTCTGACGAGAAAGGCATATTTTCTGTAGGTAAAATAAGAAACAAGACTTTCGAGAATTCCCGATTTACAGAAATGGTGGAAAATTGGAAGAAAAGTTTTTAAAATAATTGACAAACCCGGTAAACAACAAAGTTCCAAAAGTCCTTTACCGGGTTTTATTCTGAAAAATCAGAATTTGTATTTTGAATCGTGAAAATTATTTTTCGCGATTTTTTATTACTTTCTAAAAATATTACGTTTAACGTAAACCGGCTGAAGGTTCAAAGATGGTCTGGAAAAAATTTGTTGAATAAGAAGTTTTAGTCCTTTCATTTTGTTTGAATTTTGCTTTATCAAATAACGTGAATTATTCTTTAAAAATTGGTTAACGGAATCTTAAATTTTGTTAAAATTTTAAAATGAATTCAATTGAATAGGTTAATCGATTAATTCAACGAAATATCTTCAGGAGAGTTCGCCCACAAAAGATATTCCCCGCCTAAATTCTGCATAATAGACTTCCAAAGGGTCTGGTCATTGGGTAAAGTATAGTCTAAATTATAAACATCTACCACCGTCCACATCTTGCGTTGAACTTCCGTATCAAGCTGCATAGCACCCCATCCAGAATATCCTGAAAAGATTTTAACATCATTAATATTCAATTCATTACTTAAAACCGCGCTGATGATATTTTCAATGTCTTCCGTTAAATAAAATTCATTGGTGATTTCGGTATAAACTTCAGTTACTTTTTTCCCTTTTACAATAAAGAAAACCTTGTCGTTTTCCACAGGGCCGCCGTCGTATACCTCAATTTTAAAATCAAAGAAATTTTTGAATTTACTGCTCATTTGGCCGTTCTTTTTATTTAATATTAAACCAAATGCACCGTGTTCGTTATGTTCAATAACCAAGACGACAGATCGGGAAAAAATATCGCCGGAAATGTCAGGTGTGGAAATTAATATTTTACCTTTGTAAGAGTAATTCATACTCAAATTTAATAAAAAATATTTATGGAAAACCTGCACGACAAAAGAAAAGTGTATGATAAATCCCAACTTATTGAAAGTGAGATAAAACAAAACCCCCTCGAACAATTCAGAGATTGGTTTTTGGAAGCCAGCGAAAATCCTAATATTTATGAAGCCAATGCAATGGCGATTTCTACGGTAGAAGAAGACGGTTGCCCGCGCACGAGAATGGTGCTTTTAAAGGCTTATACTCACGAAGGTTTTATTTTTTATACCAACTATGACAGCAAAAAAGGAAAGGCGATAGAAAAAAATCATACGGCTTGTCTTCACTTTTTCTGGCCAAATCTGGAAAGACAGATTATTATTAAAGCTAATTTGGAGCGTATTGCAGAGAATTTAAGCGATGGATATTTTCATTCCAGGCCAAAAGGAAGTCAGCTGGGAGCGGCTGTTTCTCCGCAAAGTCAGGTAATTCCCAATAAAGAGTTTTTGGAAGAGAAATTAAAAGAATTGGAAAAAACATACGAAAATTCTGAAGTTCCAAGACCTGAAAATTGGGGCGGATACATTGCAAAACCTTATGAAATTGAATTTTGGCAAGGAAGACCGAATCGTCTTCATGACAGAATTGTGTATACATTAGATGATCTGGATTGGAAGATTTCCCGTTTAGCTCCCTAGCACCTAATATTTAAAGTTTAAATTTTCAAGCTTTTACAAAAAAACAAAACCCTCATCAAAAGATGAGGGTTTCAATTTTTTCTTTAATCTGAAAAGATTATTTTTTCTTTTTACCAGCAGCAGGTGCATTAGCAGTAGCAACAGCAGTAGATAAATCTGCTCCAGCTTTGAATTTAGCAACTGTTTTAGCTTCGATATTAATTGGCTTTTTAGTTGCAGGGTTGATACCTTGTCTTGCCGCTCTCTCAGCTACTGAGAAAGTTCCGAAACCTACTAAAGATACTTTACCATCTTTTTTCTTAAGAGTAGTAGTAACGTTAGAAATGAAAGATTCTAGTGCAGCTTTGGCAGCAACTTTAGTGATACCTGCATCTTTTGCGATTGCGTCGATTAATTCAGACTTGTTCATAATTTTTAATATTAAAGTTAGTTCGTAATTATAGCAAATATAATACTATTTTCTAATTGTGCAATTTTTTTATAAAAATATGTATTATTTTTTTGATTTTAGGTGAAAACAGTTGAAATATGATAATTTGACTTTTTACGAAAAATCTAGGTTACACGTTACTAAAATCATGCCAAATGCTTATGTGTATTGACTTTATGAATTTTTATTAATTATTTCTTACATTTATTAAATCCTGAATTTTGTATCAACAATTAATATTTTTACAGATATGCTTGTAGAATGTGCAAGTAAAAATCAAAAAAAATGATGATAATAAAATTAAACCGCTGTGTATCTGCGTGTTTTAAAATGATTCTAAAAGTGCTATTTATAAATTATTATTAATAAATTTGCACCATGTTAATAGAAGTTTTTAAGTCTAAGATTCACAGGGTAAGGGTTACGGCTTCAGACCTTAATTATATTGGGAGTATTACGATAGATGAAGAGCTTATTGAAGCTGCCGGATTGGTAGTAGGAGAGCGCGTTTATATCGTAAATGTAAATAACGGTGAGCGTTTCGACACCTACGTTATCAAAGGAAAGAGAAAATCTGGTGAGGTTTGCCTGAACGGGCCGGCTGCCAGAAAAGTTCAGAGGGATGACATCATCATTATTATTGCGTATGCACAGATGACTCCTGAAGAAGCGCAGACCTTCCAGCCAAAAATTGTTTTCCCGGATGAAAAAACAAATCTTTTGACCTAAATTCATGGAGAATAAAAAATCGAATCCAATAAAATCAATTGTAACCATAGTAATATCGCTTGCTTGCGCAGGCTTTTTTTTATGGCTGGCTCTAAGAGGGCTTGATTTCAAAGTGATCCAAAAGTCTTTGGCAAAGGCAAATTACCTTTGGGTTTTATTTGCGGCATGTTTTGGGGTGGCGGCGTACTGGTTCAGAGCAATTCGCTGGAATCTGATGCTGGAGCCGATGGGGCATTCTATTTCAAATTCAAACTCATTGTGGTCGCTGTCATTCGGATATTTAATGAATCTTACCATTCCTAGAAGTGGGGAAGTGGCTAGAGCAACGGCATTGTATGGTGTAGAAAAAGTTCCTGTTGATAAATCTTTCGGAACAATTATCCTTGAAAGGGTAGTAGACCTAGTTTGCATGGTTGCTTTTTTAGGATTGACCTTGATCTTTAAGTATGAAGCTATTATTTCGTTTTATAAAAGTTCAGGTTTAGATATTAATCCAAACAAAATACTGCTTGTTCTGGGAATTTTAGTTTTAGGAACAATTGTATTTTTTACTTTTAAAAAGAAATTGGCGAATGTTCCGTTCTTAGGAAAAATCATCAATTTTATTGATGGAATTTTTCAGGGATTAACTTCAATTTTTAAATTAAAACAAAAAGGTAAATTCATACTTTACACTTTAGGGATCTGGCTTTCGTATTATTTTGCAGCTTATTTGGTGTGTTTCGCTTTACCGGAAACTTCCGATTTTACTTTTGCAGACGGTTTTTTAATCATTGTAGTTGGAACGTTAGGAATGATGATCCCGGCAAGTGGCGGAATTGGAGCTTTTAATCTGGCGATGAAATATGGCTTCATGGCTTTGTTTATTTCGATGGGTAAAAGTGGAGAATTAGGCGGAGAAATCGGGTTAACGTATTCTTTTATATCATTGCCTATGCAAATTGTTATTATGCTTGTCATGGGGCTTATTTCAATTCCGATGTTGGCGAAAGCAAGAAATGAAATTGTTTCCAAAAAAGAAGATTAAATATATTTTATATAAAATGGAAAAGGTTCGGCAATTTGTCGAACCTTTTTTGTTTTGTTAAAATTTTAAATGATTTTTACGCGAAACCGTAATTTTAAGCGTTTTTTAATCGATAAATTTGGTCAATTCATAAATCACATCTATCTTAAAGGAAAAATAAGTTTTAACACTATGGCGATTAATTTACAGAAAGGACAAAAGATTGAATTAGGACTTACAAAAATGACGATCGGGCTGGGCTGGGATCCCAATGAAGGTACAGGTCTTGATTTTGATCTGGATGCCTCTGCTATTATGGTGGATGCAGACAGAAAACTGGTAAGTGAAGAATATTTTATTTTTTATAATAATTTGCAATCTCCGGATGGCGCTTTAACGCATACAGGAGACGATCCGAACGGGAAAAGCAGCGACGGAGACGATGATGAAGCGATCATTGTCGATTTGGAGAAGGTAGATTCCAGAGTCCAAGAGATACTTTTCGTAGTTACGATTGAAGATTTTGAAAGGAAAAAACAAAATTTCGGACAAGTAAGAAATTCATACATCAGAGTTGTTGATAATGCAACGAATCAGGAAATTGCAAAATATGAGCTTGATGAAGATTTCTCTATAGAAACCGGAATCGAATTCGGAAGATTGTATAAAAGAAATGGCGGTTGGAAGTTTGAGGCTTCAGGAATCGGCTACCGAGCAGATCTTGGGTTTTTCCTTGAGAAATATTATAAAGGACAAATCATAAAATAATATGGCAATTAATTTACAGAAAGGGCAAACGATTAATCTGAGGAAGAATGATCGTGGCGAAAGTATATATGATCTCTCAAAAGTAACCATTGGTTTGGGTTGGGATGTTCGAAAACAAGGTGGTTTTTTCGGAAAAATATTTGGTAAAGAAGCTGCGGAATACGATCTTGACGCGATTGCATTTTTATTGGATGCCAACGGGAAAGTGGTTAACAAAGGGAAATCGATAACTTCAAACGGTCGACAGATCAGATTGTATCAGGGAGATGTGGTTTATTTCAACTCGATGCAGCATCCGAGTGGCCATGTTTGGCTTACGGGAGATAACAGAACTGGTGCCGGCGATGGTGATGATGAGCAAATCATCGTAAAATTAGATAAGCTGGATGAAAAATATCAGAAGATCGTTTTTATTGTTTCTATTTATCAGGGGACTAAAAATAATCAGCATTTCGGAATGATCGAAAATGCTTTCATTCGAGCGGTGGATGCAAAAGGAAAAGAAATTACCAAGTTCAGTCTTTCGGGCGATGCTAGCATGAACGGAAAATGTTCCATGGTTTTTGCCGAAGCCTATCGTCATAATGGCGACTGGAAATTCCGTGCAATCGGAGAGCCGCACACAACGGATAATTTTGTGGATATTCTCAAGAAATACTCTTAACAAATCAACTTTGTCAAAGTTCTAAACTTTGACAAAGTTATATTTAGAAAACTTCATTGTAAAAGAATGTTCATTCTCTTCAATGGTTCTGAAACCTACGCGTGCATAAAGTTTCTGTGCCGGATTGGTTTTTAAGACACTCAAATAAATAGGAATTTCAGAAAATAAAGATTCTTCAATAATCATTTCTAAAATACGCTTTCCAAAACCTTTACTCTGAAAATCTGGATGAATCTGAAGCTGAATAAGTTCAATTTCATCTTTTCCATATTTTACTTTTAGCAATCCCATATCTTCTTTTCGATACATCATGATTTTAGCGGTTTCAAACTCATGAAGTATTCTTTTGAGATGAGAATTTTTATCAGTTGGAAAACCTGAGCTTTCAAGATGTTCATTCATGGTTTTAGTTCTTAAATCCAGCAGAAAATCGATGTCATTTTCTGTTGCTTTTCTCAATTGAAGATGTATAAAATCCATGATTTTTAAAAATATTCTTAAAGATTTATAAACTATTTATCTAAGCGAATATATCGGTTTTATATTTAAATAAGTTCAAAAAAGCTTCTTTTTCCTATTTTAATTTTTGTTTCGGAAACTAATTCAATTTCTTCATTTGGATTATTTTTCTTGATATTATTAATCTGAATTCCACCACTTTCAATTAATTTTCTCATAAATGTTTTACTCTCATCATTTTTTAATTGATGGCAAAGTTCTAACAATGTCGTCGTCTGTTGAAGGAGATGTAATGAATGAATAGAAACTGGTTCAAAACTTTTTTCTTCAAATATTTTATTCTGAAACTGATTCACAAAAAAATGTTCCGCACGCTCTGCAGATTCCGCATCATGATATTGAGTGATGATACTTTTAGCGATCTGCTTTTTTATATTCATCGGATTTTCACCGTTTTTAATTCTTTGCTTTAAATTTTTCTTTTCTTCATTTTGAAAATCGGTTGTCAAATCAATAAATTCATCAATCAAACTATCCGGAATTGACATTGTTTTTCCAAACATTTCATTCGGCTCATCTGTTAATCCGATGATATTGTTTAATGATTTACTCATTTTTTCTTTGCCGTCAAGTCCTTTTAACAGAGGCATACACATCACGATTTGTGGCGACATTTGGTGAACTTCCTGTAACTGTCTTCCCATGGTGCAGTTAAAAAGCTGATCGGTTCCGCCCATTTCAATATCACAGGCAATTTTTACCGAATCAAAACCTTGTAAAATTGGGTAAACAAGCTCGTGCATGGCGATTGGCATATTTTCAGTGAACCTTTTATTAAAATCATTTCGGTGCATCAATTGGGCAATAGTAACTTTAGACATCAGCTGAATAACTTCTGAAAAAGATAAAGCATCCAGCCATTCAGAATTGAAAACTATTTTTGTTTTGTTTACATCAATTACTTTTGAAAGCTGATTAATATAAGTTTCGGCATTATGCTGAACATCTTCAATACTTAAAGGTTTTCTTGCTTTGTTTTTTCCGGTAGGATCACCAATTCTTGCAGTGAAACTTCCAACCACGATAACAATTTGATGTCCCATATCTTGAAATTGTTTGAGTTTTTTCAAAACAACGGCGTGTCCCAGATGTAAATCCGGAGCGGTAGGATCA
>DKLU01000247.1 GCA_002455915.1 Chryseobacterium sp. UBA6632 | reverse complement strand
CGGCGACGCCGCCTCCCAATCATAAACGTACAAAACCTTGGCGTTTTAAAATATTCAAAGGTGAAGAAAAGGCTAAACTAGCTTCAGAAATGCAGGAAATCTACAAAGCCTCTCAATCCGAACAACTTTTTTTAGAGAAGAAATACAACGACATCGGTTTTAAGATCAATAAAGCAGATGCTGTGGTTTCTATCGTTGTTAATTTCAGCGGAATGGTTCCTGAATGGGAAGAAATTGCTGCTGTTTCTATGGCGGTTCAGAATATGTATTTGACTTGTACAGCCAACGAAATTGGTTGCTACTGGAGTTCTCCGAAGATTGTAGATCATTTGAAAGAATCTTTAACGATTGAAGAAAACCAGAAATGTTTGGGATTATTTTATTTGGGTAACCTTTCTTAAATAGCCCTGATCGAGCGGCCTGTTTGAGCTCTTTTTCTTTGCAAAAGAAAAAAGCGAGTAGCGAGAGCAGGTTCCCGGCTCCTGAAAAATTATTTGAATTGATAAAACTTTTTACAGAGGGCTTTTTACTTCAAAATTTTTTACTATCTTTGCACTCTTAAATATTTAACTGGGACGAGTTCCCATAAAATTCACAACATTATGTCAGTAAAAATCAGATTACAAAGACACGGATCTAAAGGGAGACCTTTTTTCCACATCGTAGTTGCAGATTCTAGATCTAGAAGAGATGGTAGATTCATCGAGAAACTAGGAACTTACAACCCAATCACTAACCCTGCAACGATCGACTTAAACGTTGATTCTGCTGTAAAGTGGTTAAACAACGGAGCTCAGCCAACTGATACTGCAAGAGCTATTCTTTCTTACAAAGGTGCACTTTACAAAAAACACTTACAAGGTGGTGTTGCTAAAGGAGCTTTTGATGAGGCTGAAGCTGAAAAAAGATTTGCTGCTTGGGTAGAAGCTAAAGATGCTAAAGTACAAGGTAAAGTAGAAGGTTTGGCTACTGCTAAGTCTGATGCTAAGAAAGCTGCTTTGGAAGCTGAAGCTAAAGTAAACGAAGCTAGAGTTGCTGCTGCTGCACAGGCTATCGCTGATGCTAAAGCTGCTGAAGAGGCTGCTAATGCACCTGCTGAAGAAGCTACTACAGAAGGAGAAGCTGCTGCTGAATCTACAGAAGAAAACACTGAAGCTTAAGACAAACCTGTATGCGTAAAGAAGATTGCTATTTATTAGGAAAAATCACACGCAGACATGGACTTGCGGGAAATGTTATCCTTAAATTGGATACCGATCAACCCGAGCTTTACAATAAACTGGAATCAATATTCGTTGAAATCAACGGATTATTGGTTCCTTTTTTTATTGCTAAATCAGCCTGGAGCAAATTAGACGCTCTGAATATTGCCTTTAAAAATTCTTCAGAGGCTTTGGTAGATCAATCTTTGGGTAAAAATGTGTATTTACCATTGACTTCTCTTCCAAAACTAACAGGCAAACAATTTTATTACCACGAAATTATCGGATTTGAAATTTTTGATGAAAATGATAACAACTGTGGCGTAATCAGATCAGTAAATGATCAGACGGCGCAAGTTTATTTCATTACAAATTTAGATGGAAAAGAAGTGGTAATTCCTATGATCAAAGACTGGATTATTGAAGTGGATCGTGAAGAAAGAACGATCAAAATGCAACTTCCTGAAGGTCTTATTGATGTTTTTCTAGTTCCTTCTAAGAAAGACGAATAATTTTCTTTAAAAAGGTTAGAAGAAAAATTCACTTTTGATTATTTACATATTCACAATATTTTATTGCTCATTACTTATTACTCATAATCGCGGGTAATAGATAATCCTGTACAATTTTATCGGCTTGAGAATGAGCGTAAGGTTTATTGTATGCTTTTGCGGTAATGACAATTACGACGGGAATTTCTTTAAAAATAATGATTTTATTTCCGCCGTTTCCGCTGGATTGATAAGATTCAAATTCTTTGTTTCCGACTTTATACACTTTTCTCCAGAATAAATATCCGTAACCTTCAAAGTCTTTGTTATCAGCAAAATAATTGGTAAATGATTTTTTGATCCAGTTTTTATTTAAAATTTGATTTCCATCCCAAGTTCCATTGTTTTTGTAAAGTTGTCCGAATTTTGCGAAATCCAATGCTTTCATTCTTAATCCTCCTGCCAAAGATGGTTTTTGCTGAGGGGTAAATTGCCATTGGTAATTCTTTATTCCAAGAGGTTGAAATAGTTTTTTATCTGCATAATCTTTCAATCCGGTCGGAACAGATTTATCTAAAATATCACCTGTCAAAACCACTCCGGCGGTGAAATAATTCCACTTTTTTCCCATTTTATTTTCTGTCATGGGTAGATCTAAAGTGAATTTTACCCAATTATTCGTCGGATACATATTTTCTTCGTTTCCGAGAGATTCATAATCTTCATCATTTCCATTAAAAGCAGAACTCATCGTCAATAAACTTTTAATGGTTACGCTGTCTTTTTTAGAAGAATAATTCTTGAATTTCTTTACATCATAAAAATCTTTCAGACTTTGATTTTCACTTTTAATATATCCATCTTTTATGGCGATTCCCATGAATGCGGATGCAAAAGATTTTCCAACAGAACGTGTATCATTCAAGCTATCTCTTTTATAGCCGTTAAAATATTCTTCCAATAACAGTTTTTTATTTTTAATCACAACAATTCCTGTAATATCACGAAACCTATTTTCTGCTATTTTTTGATTTAAAAGTCTGATTTTTTCCTGATTGAATTTGTCTTCAGAAACTTTCCAGCCATTGTTTGGTTTTATTTTCTGAATAGCAATCTGGTCTTCGGAAACATTCTTTTTCGGAATATTTAACTGAATTTCTCCTTGCGCGATTGTTTTTCCAACTTTCAAGGTTGATGTTTTTAAATAAGGTTTAATTTCAATTTTTAATAAATGATTTCCTGTTTCCAACGCATCAATTCCGCCATTGGCAAAGTAAAATCGCATCCAAAGATATTTTCCCCAAGAATCTTCATTTTTTGAACTGAGAAAAGGAATTCTGAAACTTGTTTTAAATTTTTTCTGATCCGTAGTTCCTGCTCCTGGATTTAAGTTTTCTGAATAAATTAATTTTTCGTCAACGAAGAAATTGAATTGATAATTTCCTTTTTTTAACGATTCTTCAACAGATAAAGAAGGATCAAGCTGATGTAAATAATTAACCAGAGAATTGTCCATAAAAACTCGAACATCAAAGTCTTGATCTTCCTGAAATGTTATTGATTTTAGAAAATCAGTTTCCTTCATATTTTCAAAAGAAACAACTTTGTCTGAAAAAATAATCGTATTCAAATGACTTTTCTGAATCTGACTTTCGATTTTCTCAGGCTCAACAATATTTTGAATTTGTCCAAAAGACAAACTGGAAGCAAAAATCAGAACAAATAAGAAGATGTTTTTCATGGCAAATTTTATCTCAACAAAAATATAAATCAGTTTTTAGAAAAAATAGAATGAAATTAACATTTGAACTTTCTTTGTATTATAGTTGTTGCTAACAAAGTTGCTATTTTAAAATTATGGATGAAAGTTATTTCAAAATCTGCCGATATTTCAAAGGTGTAATCCCCATATTTTCCTTAAAACAACGAATAAAATGACTTTGATCTGAAAAGCCACATTCTAAAGCAACTTCCGATAATGATTCAAAATCATTTATAATATTCAGTGATTTTTCGACTTTTAATTTTCTTAAATATTCGCCTAAATTATATTGAAAATATTTATGAAAATCCCTACTCAAATGTATCGGATGAATATCCAAAGCTTTTGCAAGATCGCTTAAATTTAGTTTGTCTGTAAAATTTTCATGAAGAATTTCATCAATTTGTTTAGCCCAAGTCGGGTTCTTTTCTAAATCTTTTTTCTGATTAGATAATTGATCAAAAAGATGAAGCAAAAGTTGATGAACAGACAGATTAAAAGAATTATCATTCAGTTTTGTTTCCTTAAAAATCTTATACATTAATAATTTGACTGCAGGATTTTTAATATTAAAACTTCCTTCAACCTGATTTTTTGAAAGTTGAAATTTTTCAAACCATTCTTCTGTAATATTAATGTGAAAACCTCTTGTAAAAATGTCAGGTTTTATATTGTAATGCGCATCTTCCCAATGATGATAAAGTAGCGTTCCCGCCGAACAATCGTAGATTTCCTTTTTATTCCCTTCCTTCATATTTCCCTGTAATAGAAAGGTGAAATATGGGTTTTCATGATAATGCCAATCCACAAAATCATGCGTATATTCTGTATCCGTAATAGTTAATCCATCGAAATTGAGGATTTCGTTGGTTTGTCCGAAAAATTCACCATTACGAAGATTTTTCATATTAAAGTTTTTGCTTTAAATTTTCTATTTGCTTATACATTTTATTGAAAAATATTTTTCTGTCTCGATTTCCGGAGGTGTTTAGTGATTTTGAATTTTTGATTTGATGTTCAAAATAATTCAAGGTTTCAAGGCAAGTTTTAGCATCATTAATTAAAATATAACCAAACATATTTGTAGGCAATGCAAAAAGCGACTGTTGCGGATGATGAAAAAAGATGTCGTTGGAAAGGTGCATCAATTCATTTTCATACAAATGAAACTTCGGATTATTTTCTGTCTTTTGCTCAATATATTCTATTAAATCTTTCAATTCACTTAAAATAATTTCAGCTTCATTTTTCTTTAAAAGTCCCGTTTCATAATAAAATAAAATCTGTTGCAGAATGCTTGAAACAGTAATGTCATTCCACAATTCAGCGACATTTTGTTCTTCATATTTCTTTCTTAATTCTTGCGTATCGGCTTCAAATTGAGGTTGTGAAAACTGTATGAAAGGAACGAAAACCTGTTTAGCATTCAACAAATTCATCCAGACATAAATTTTAAAACGAGAAAGTAAAGTATCCGAAAGGGTATAAAAAAACGGAATATCTTTCGCGGAATAATAAATCGTCATTTCATCAGAAAGCGGAAGGTTTTCAAAAACATTCAAATTATTCTGAAAAAAAGACAGCAAATCTTCTGTCTGAGTTACCGCAGACGTTTTTCTGACTAAAATCTGATGATCTGAAGTCATCAACTGATCCAAAGAAATCTGATAATATGTTGCCAGTTCCAAGGCTTCTTCAAAACTGAATTTTGCTTTCAGGGAAGTTCTTCTGTGTGCCGCATCATAGCTTATATTGAGAATATTCGCAATCTCGTCATTCAGCGATTTGTCGCCAATTTTTTTTCGAATTTCTTTAAGCAAACGTTCCTGATGCATTGTTTTGTGATTTTCACAAATTTAGGCAATTATTTTAATTTTTTTTCGCATTCGGATTTGTGCTTTTCGCAGATAATTTTGAAGTGTAATTTTAAAATAATGAGCTATGAAAAAGTATGTTATGTTTTCAATATTTGTTTTAATGCTTAATTCGTGTGCTACTTTCAGCAGGAAAATGATTAAAAATGATTTATCAATAATTACCAAAGAAGGTGTTTCGTTGATTGATGGAGAATATGAATTTAAAGGATATGAGCATATTAATGCAGGAAATCAAAGATCTGATAAAACGAGAGATTTTGCAGGAATGATGGATCTGAAAAATTCTAAAATTGTTGATTGCGATAAAGTTGTAATCAAGTCAAAAGCATTAAATAAAAAGAAAAAGTATGAATTAGAGTTTAAACTATTGAAGAATGACTCCGTAAAATATTCCTTTACATATAATGGAACGCTTAAAAACGGATTGCTTACACTAAGCAATTACACCTCAAAATGCCACGGAATTCCTTTTTTATTGGGTGGATGTCGAAGCTTCCAAAGCAGAATTGGTCTTACAGATCAGAAAAATCTTTTGATCCAGGATTATTATGATAACAGTGGTGCGGCTTTGTTTATAATGTGGGCAGGTTACACTATTAATTATGTTGAAAAGTATAAAAGAATTCAATAATGATTATTCCCAAAAAAATATAAAACCATGAAAACAATACCTTATATATTAATCGCCACAAGATTTATCTTGGCTCCGATTATTTTATCATTAGCTTATTTTAAAGGAGAAGAATCCCGATTTTTAATTTTAGGATTGATGTATTTCGGACTATTAACAGATATTTTTGATGGAATTATCGCCCGAAAAGTCGGCGCTTCTTCTGAAAAATTAAGAAGATTAGATAGCCAAACCGATTTGATATTTTGGCTTTCATTGGGATTTGCTTCTTACTTTCTCAATCTGGGATTAATTAAAAACGAATGGCCAGGAATTGTTTTAATCTTCGT
>DKLU01000248.1 GCA_002455915.1 Chryseobacterium sp. UBA6632 | reverse complement strand
ATTTAAGATTTAAGTAATTATACCTATTCAAGTTATAGTTTAAGACAGATAACAATATTTATAAGTTTTACCCTTTAATTAAACAAAAAAAAGAATCGCCCTGACCGACGACTCTTTAACCTAAACTTAAAACTGAAAAAATACTAACATTTATTATATAAATTTTCGTTTATCAATATGGTACGGCTCCAGCTATCATTATTCGGGATATTGGTGCCGTAAGCGTAATCTATAATGGAATCTTCCATTAAATGTACTTCTGAATGAAGCTTCGCGCCCACCGAATTCACAAGATCGCCCTGTGCATTGCTTGGGACATTCAGCCCGTTGTTGATGAGCTCCGCATCCATCAAACCTTCATAACTTCTCAGCAATGTACTCGGATACATCCCGAAATTGGCGGAAATGTGAGTATAATTTGAGAGTTTTTCTTCATCATAATTTGGTCTCAATTCTTTTGAAAACGTTAAAATATATTGTTCAAGCTCTTTTGAAAGCTGAATTAAATAAGGATGCTTCGATGAATCTATTTCGAAATTTGTTTCGTTAAAATCTATGCTAAAAACAGCCTCCACAGCATTTGTTTCTGCAGCCATTAACTTACCGTAAACTTTTGATAAATCATTGTAAACCAAATTTCGGACAACATATCCCTGAGAAAAAAATGTTCCTTCCTCTATTTTATAATTTTCAAGAGGATGATTCCAAATTCTGTTGCCATAAATATCTTTGGTATTCTGCCTGATATTTTCAATATAATTAATAACCGAACTGTCTCTCTGATGGTTTGCAGAAATATAAACCGATTGCGAAGCCGTTAAGTAACCACCACCAACATCTGCATGCACTCCCGGAACGAAAATTTCTTTGTGTACAGAATTTCCTTCGTTCTGTAAAGTGTCAACCATTTCTTTTGAATTTTCGAAAAAGCCTGTCAACGGAAAAAAATATCTGCATTCATTCACAGCACAAATATGAACCGCATTTTCCACTTCCGGTAAAACATTGACTTTATAATGATTGAAAGGAGTAGATTCCACCGTATCAAAAACACCAAGGAATTTAATTTTAAAATTCATTTTTATTTTCGAATCTGGCTGTAACAATTCATAGCAAAATGTTCTTGCCAACATACTTCCTCTGCTGAATCCGTAAACAAAAAGCTGATATTCTTGCGTTTCGTCCTGCAAGATTTCCTGAAGTTTCGCAAACGCCTTCGATAATTTATTATCAGAAGAATATCCTGTAAATCCTACTGGATTCTTACAAGTTGCCATTGCAAAATCGCTGTCTTCAGAACCTGTTAAAGTTCCGATTCCTTCGATGTATATTTTATGATTTCCGCTAAATAATTCAAAAAGTTTAAAAATATTGGTTGTGGCTCCGTAATAGCTTTCGTTATTTCTATAAGGTTTTTGTGGTGAAATAGCATTCAAACCATTATTGCCTGTACCGTCAAAGAAAATACCAACCGAAATTATATTATTTTTCATGCTTTGTGGTTTTTAGACTTCAAAGCTGAAGCCCATACTTTATCAACACCTCAAAGTAACGATGAAAAAAAAAGACGGAATAGCGTAAAAAGTACCAAATAAAAAAATCCGTATTTCTACGGATTTATATTTTTGTTGAAATAGAATAAATATTATTAATTATTGCGTAGATCACAATGCCTACGGTATTTTTGGCGCCAATTTTTTCCAAAACACGCTGCCTGTGACTTTCTACAGTTCTTGGACTTATGAAGAGCTTCTCAGCGATTTCGTTGTTGGTAAACTCCTGACAGATCAGCTTTACGACATCTTTTTCACGTTCCGAAAGCTCATCTTCCATTTCGAATAAAGATCTTTTCTTTGTAGAACTGTTCATGTAAGAAAACAGCATCTGGTGATCTTCCTGAGTAAAGAAAACTCCGTTTTTATACACCATGGTAATGGCATCAATAAATGTTTTTCTGTCGGAATTTTTAGGTAAAAAAGCAGAAACGCCCAATTTTACCATATATCCTAAAATAGAAGTTTTATAATGAGAAGACAGAATAATGATCTTAAGATCGGGATACTTTTCTTTGAGAATTTCTACCAATTCAAAACCATTCATAGGTTGCATTTGCACATCTACAAGGGCAATATTTGGAAATTCTTCGGGAGATAATGTTTCTAACTTTTCAATAAAATCAGGCCCGTTATTGGAGGTAAGACTTACTGAAATGTTTTTTTCGGTAGACAATAGCATTTTCACCCCTTCGAGGATCAGTTGTTCGTCATCAATTAATGCTATCTTGATTTGGGAGTTCATTGTATGGAATTTTTATGATTAAACGGCTTCCTTTATCTATAATATTTTTCCATTTGTGTTGTGCGTTCATCGATTTGATGCGGGATTCTATATTTTTGATGCCCATCCCTTTTTTTACGGCTTCATATTCAAAACTTTGTCCGTTATCTGAAATAATTACCGACAGATGGGTTTGATTATCTTTAATATAAATCCAGATTCTGGTTGCTTTAGAATGCTTCAGAACGTTGGTTGTAAACTCCTGAATAATTCGATAAAGCTGAACTTCAATAAATTTATTTTTTCTCTGAAATTTCGGACTTACGCTTAAAGCAATATTAATTCTGTTGGATAAATTGGCAATTAATTCTTCAATATATAAAACCAAGCCTACCGATTCCAGATTCACGGGATACAAAGAGTGCGAAATACTTCTTGCAGAATCAATTAAAGAAGACATCTGCCCGGAAATATTTTTTTTTATCTGTTCATCACCTTTCGTATCCAGATTATTCAGCCATAAAGATAAGATATTCAATCGGTTTCCGATATCATCATGAATCATAACTGCGATTCTTTTTCTTTCTTCTTCCTGAACTTTAATGTTTTCTAAAGCCAATTGTTTCTGATGCTGAATTTCAGCAAAATTCTGAGCATCTTTTTCTTTCAATATTCTGGTTACAAACGTTTTGTAGCCCATCAATATAAAAAATACGATAATTGCAAGGGTTACAATTATCAGAATAAGCAAATTGATATTTAAGGTTACTTCTTTAATTTTAAAAACGTATAAATAATTGAACAATATAAAATACTCGATAAGATATTATTGGTTCCTAAAAGCAGGTAATAATCATCTTCTTTTAAATTCGCGATCTGATTCTGGATGATAAATATAAAAACAGATACGGCGTAATAGAAAAAAATACAGGCATCTACCAACAGAAAACGGTTTTTTCGGTGGCTGCCCTTAATTTCCTGTAACAATACAAAACCAGACAGGCAAATAACCACGATATTGGAAACTACTTTTACAATATCTCCGTTCTGCGGAAAATTGAAGCCATATTTAGCTATTAAAAAAGCCAACGTAATGAAAGACGCTACAAAAACTCCAATTTTCGATAAATTAAGCTTTCGGATGAATAAGGTCGTCAGCAGGAAAAATTCTCCTGCGATATAGATTGGATACAAAAATGACGTGTCTTCAAAATGAAAAAACTGCGTGAGTACATTCGTAACCGCCTCTATGATAAAAAGAAAAGCAATATAAAGGCTATATTGCTTTTCTTCTTTTATTAATGATGAATACTTTATACCTCCTACAATACAAGCCGCAAGAAGTAGAAAGTTGGTAATTCCCCAAGTTGTTATAAAATAGCTATACATTTTAGTTTAAAGCTTACAAATCGGCGGACAAGGTCTCGACCAATCGTAAGTATTTGAAATCATTTCTACACTAGCTCCCACTCCATTTTCCAACTTATCTTCTTTGTAATAAGAAATGAAAATAAGCGTTACCAAAGTTTGTTGAAAAATAGCAGAATATTTAAGCCCGAAAGAGCAAATTACTTTGTCTAGAGTTTTCCCTGATTCTGATGAAGATATATCTGCAAATGGTACATAGAATCTCTCAAAAACATTTCTTTGTTTTGTTTGTTCGTATTTTTTAGATTCGTTGTAGAACCAATCCATACCCTCATTTCTCCAGCTTTCAATAGCAGCAACTACTTTATCCTGCTCCAAAACCGGAACATTCGCCACTGGAAAATATGTGTTTGAATTGTCGTCTATTCTTTGAAGATCATTCGAAAGAACGGCATGCTTTACCACCGTATACTGCTTGGTTTCTACCAATCTGATGTCGCCGCTACATTGTGCCAATCTACTGAAGGCATATTCGTCCTGATCGATCTTATAACCTCTCTCATCAAGCGGGCAGAAAATAAGGATCAGTTTCCCGTCGTAAACTCCAACCTCTGCACAAAACTCGTTGCATTTATTTTTATCTTTTAACCATTGAA
>DKLU01000250.1:1259-7690 GCA_002455915.1 Chryseobacterium sp. UBA6632 | reverse complement strand
TTGTAAGCATGTAAAAGTCGCAATGGCGAGGAAAAGAATTTTTTTCAATTTCAAAGGTTGATTAAAAAAATTAAAATTTCAGATTTCTTGCTTTAATCTCTTTATCCAGTTCTTTCGCTTCTGATTGATTTCGCATCAGCATAAATACAAAAATTAATGGGAAAAATGTGAAAAATCCGAGTCCTTTTTTAACAGCACTAAAGACGGCAATTCCTACAAAAAAGCCAATTAATACAGCACTTATAATATTAGTATTTTTAGCTTTCATTCTTTTGTCCAGTAGCTCTTCGTCTGTTAATTCTGAAATTGTTTTTCCGTTCATTCCTTATTGTTTAATGTTGATTTTTTGGGTTATTCTGTTTTTTTAATAAGACTTTAATAGCCGATTAAGATTCCATAAAAATAATTATTTTCTTTGTAATATCCCTTTGTTAAAACAAAAAAATCTGCTTCTTCAGAAACAGATTTGATATTTGAATGAAATAAATTCTAGTTGTTTGTCACGGAAAGTTTTACTTCAATATTATTTCTTGTCGCATTCGAATACGGACAGATTTCGTGAGCTTTTTCCGTTAAAGACTGTGCTTCTTCAATAGAAACTTCAGGAATATTCACATCCAGTTCCACTGCCAGACCAAAACCTCCGTTTTCCAACTGACCAATGCTGACTTGCGCCGCCACTGTTGTTTCTCCGGTTTTTATTTTAGCTAAACTGATCACCCTGTTCAATGCGCTGTCGAAACAGGCAGAATATCCCGCTGCGAAAAGCATTTCAGGATTGGTGAAATCATCATTTGCTCCGCCTAATGCTTTAGGCATTCTTACTTCAAGATCAAGAATTCCGTTTTCGCTTTTTACCTGACCGTTTCTGCCTCCTTTGGCTGTTACTTTTGTTGTATATAAAGTTTTCATTTATTTTTCTATTTTGCTTAATATTTTTTGGACACTTTCTTTTAAATCAATCCAGTCTTGCGGTTGAACATCAACGATTTTGTGAATCTTAGCCGGAATTTCACAAGCCTTTTGCTGAAGGCCTTTTCCGGATTCTGTGATGAATACTTCAACCACTCTTTCATCTTCTTTTTTTCTTTTTCGCTGGATAAATCCTTTCGTTTCCAATCTTTTCAGAAGAGGGGTTAAAGTCCCGCTGTCGAGGTATAATTTTTCCCCGATGCTGCTCACCGGTAGTCCGTCGTTTTCCCACAAGATCATCATCACGAGATATTGAGGATACGTAATATCCAACTCATCGAGAAACGGACGGTAAAGCCCTGTAATCTCCTTTGCAATCACGTAAAGCGGAAAGCAGATTTGATTTTCTAATTTTAAAGATTTTGAATTTTCCATACGATTGAAAATGAAAAGTCTGTTGACTTTATTATTTTTTAATGATGAATTCCTCCATCGGAACTCGAACTTTCTTCATGGTAGAAAGCCAGTCTTTTTCTTCGTCTCTGTAACCAAGATACAGCAAACTTACACTTTTTAAACCTAATTCGTTTAATCCTAGAATTTCATCAACCACAGCAGTACTGAAACCTTCTGCGGGAGTACTGTCGATTTTCAACTCAGCAGCTTGCGCTAAAGCAAAACCTAAAGCAATATAAGTTTGTCTTGCCGTGTGGGCAAAATGTTCTTCTGCAGTTTGTGCATTGTACATTTCCTTAATTTTATCGGTATAACTTCCGAAACGTCCTCTTGGCAATTCTCTTACATCCGTGTGGTGATCATATACTTTATCGATTTTTTCATCGGAGTAGCTGTCCCAAGCCGCAAAAACCAAAACGTGTGAAGAATCTCTCATGACTTCAGGATTCAAAGCACCCTGAACCATTTTTTCTTTCAATTCCTGATTTTCAACCACAATAACTTTGAAAGGTTGAAGTCCTGAAGAAGTAGGAGCCAATCTTGCTGCCTCTAAAATAGTATTTAAATCTTCTTCTGATACTTTTTTTGTTGGGTCATAAGCTTTTACAGCGTGTCTCCATTTTAAATCTTCTATTAATGACATTGTATATATTTTAAAATTAAACTTTATTATTATTCAGAATTAGGTCTGAATGAATTAACTGTACAAATGTACAAACAATTATATTGTGTGCAATTTAATTTGCCGAAATTTAACATTTGAAAAAATCTATAATTTATATTTATGAAATTTTAAATAATTGATATTTAATTAGATAATGAAAAAAAAACTGCATTGGATGAATGCAGTTTTAAAATTTTTATGTCTGATAAAATGATCTATTTTTTAATCAAATCGCTTTTCAGAATTATATTTTTAATCTCTGTTTCAAAATAATAATATAAATCACTGTTTTCATTCATCTGGTTTTCAAGAACAATGATGCTTATATCGCTTTCAGGAATATAAATGTTGAGCGATGCAAAACCGTCTCCAAGTCCTGTATGGCCGAAATACTGAACATTTTCATCATTAACGATTCGTATATTATATCCGTAACCCCTTTTTTCTTTTCCGAAAACGTCATGTTGTGACATCACTGATGGAGTAGTCATTAAACGATAAGAGCTAAAGTTGAGGATTTTATTCTTATGAAGCTGATTATTCCAGATCGAAAGATCTTTTGCCGTAGTAATCACGCCATCTGCAGGAAGATTTTCATCATCGATAAAAGATTCGTCGACGGTACTGAAAACATTATTATTAACCATGTGACCGGTAACAAGCTTACCTTTATTTTCTTGTGAATAGCAGAAAGTATCTTTCATTCCCAATTGCTGAAAGAGTTCTGTTGCCAGCTGTTTATAGGATTGTCCCGATACATTTTCAATGATTTTTCCTAAAAGTATGTTGGAAAGGTTACCATATTTAAAATCCGTTCCGGGCTCGAACAGCAAAGGCTTTTCAAGATCTGTAATTCCATGAGTATGATTTAAGAGTTGATGAACAGTCACTTTTTCAGCCCAAGGTTGTGTAAGATTTGGTAAATAACTTTTAATAGGAAATTTTAAATCTACTTTTCCTTTTTCCACTTCTTTCAACAGTAAAACGGCTGTGATCTGTTTGGTATTCGACATGATTTCGAACTGATCGGTAAGTTGCAAAGGATTCTGATGAGTAATATCTCTAAAACCATGCGCCCTGGAATATTGCGGCTTTCCGTTTTTAGTGATTAATACAACTCCATTAAATATTCTGGGTTCTTTGACACTGATTAAACTGTCTATTTCGAAAATATAATTCGTCTGCGCGAAAGACGTGAAGAATGAAAATAATAATATAAAGGTTAATAGTTTGAAATTCGTCAACATTGGGATCTTGGTTAATTTTTTGAATTCCAAAAATAGAATTAAAAATTAAATTTAGCTAATGAAAATAAGGGTTTAACAAGCCTTTATGATAAAAATTAAACCATCAGATTCTGATGGTTTAATAATATTTATTTGAATTTTAATTCTGCTTCAAAAACTTCCATAAAATGCTTTCTGATCTTGGCTTTAATATCCTCCATTTCTTCAGGAGTGAGTTCTCTTTCAAGCTCTCTCTTCAAAGAAGTCACCTGTTTATCCTTAATTCCGCAAGGTACAATGTATTCAAAATAGCGCATATCTGTATTTACATTCAATGCAAAACCGTGTAACGTAACCCAACGGGAAGCTTTTACGCCCATGGCACAGATTTTTCGTGCATAAGGTTTTCCAACATCCAGCCAAACGCCTGTTTCGCCTTCCGAACGTTCACCTTTCAAACCATATTCTGCGATGGTTCTGATGATTACTTCTTCAAGATTTCTCATATATTTATGAATGTCGGTGAAGAAATTTTCAAGGTCTAGAACAGGATAACCAACGATTTGTCCGTAACCATGATAGGTGATATCGCCGCCACGATTTACTTTAACGAAAGTGGCATCGATTTCCTTTAATTTGTCAATTCCGGCTAACATATTTTCTTCATGTCCGCTTTTTCCCAACGTATATACATGAGGATGCTCTACTAATAGAAAATGATTCGGAGTTGTAATATGTTGTTCAGCAGGTAAATCTCGGTTTTTAATTTTGGTATCAATAATATCTTTCATCAGTTTTTCCTGATAATCCCAAGCGGGCTGATATTCTTTTACGCCTAAATCTTCAAATTCTACTACTTTATTTTGAATTGTGTTCATACCATTTTTTGAATAGACAAATTTAGTGATTTTTACCCTTTTATGGAATGGACAAAATCTATGGCTTTTGTTTTCCAATCTCTATTTTGTAGTAAAATATTCACAAAGGCAGTTCCGATGATACCACCGTCTGCTTTTTCGGTTACATTTTCAAAATCTTCTTTTGATTTAATTCCGAAACCAATCATCACGGGATTTTTCAAGGGAAGAGAAGCTAATCTGGAAAGATAGTCTTCATTTTTCAAAACTGCATTTTTATTTCCTGTTGTAGATGAAGAACTTACCGCATATAAAAATCCTGAACTTAATGAATCTAAATACAAAATTCTTTCATCTGAAGTTTCAGGTGTAACCAAAAATGTAAAGTTTAAGTGATATTTTTCTAAAATTTTCTGATAATTTTTTTTGAATTCAATGGGAGGTAAATCCGGAATAATTAATCCCGAAACACCACTTTCAGAGCATTCTTTGCAGAAATTTTCAAATCCGAAACTTAAAACAGGATTAATGTAACCCATCAAAATCAAAGGAATTTTAATTTCGTTTTTAATGGATTTTAATTGAGAAAATAATGTGGAGATGGTCATTCCGTTTTTCAGAGCCAGTTCGTGAGCCTGAGAAATTACCGGACCATCGGCAACAGGATCGGAATAAGGCATCCCGATTTCGATCATATCGGCTCCCGAATACTGAATTAATTTTATAATATCAGCAGTATCTTCCAGTTGTGGAATTCCTGCGGTGAAGTATATATTTAGTCTTTTTTGAGGTTGGGTGCTAGAAGCTGGATGCTTGAAGTTATTGTTGATCATAGATTTAAATTAAGTTTAAGTTGACAAATTTTATTTTTGAAACTGAGCTAAACCTCCTGCTTCGGACTTCGATCTTCCAGCCTTTTCAAATACGTTTCCATATCCTTGTCACCACGGCCACTTAAGCAGATTACAACGACATCATTTTCATTAAATTTCTTTTTGTCTAAAACCGCCAACGCGTGAGAACTTTCCAAAGCGGGAATAATGCCTTCGAGTTTTGTGAGTTCAAAAGCTGATTGTAAGGCTTCGTCATCATTAATGCTGAAAAATTCTGCACGTTTTTCCTTAAATAAATGGGCGTGAAATGGCCCGATTCCAGGATAATCCAATCCAGCAGAAATAGAGTGGGGCTCGATGACCTGACCATCTTCCGTTTGCATGACCAAGCTTTTACTGCCATGCAAAACGCCTAACGTTCCCAAAAAAGTGGTGGCTGCAGACTTTCCGGAATCTACGCCAAAACCTCCGGCTTCAGCGGCAATAATTTTTACATTTTCTTCATTTACGAAATGATAAAAAGTGCCTGCAGCATTGCTTCCACCACCAACACACGCGATAACATAATCTGGATTGGAACGACCAATTTTCTCCTGAAGCTGTTCCTTAATTTCTTGTGAAATAATACTCTGAAACCTCGCGACCAAATCCGGAAAAGGATGAGGGCCAACCACACTTCCGATCACATAATGTGTGGTCACAGGATTGTTGATCCAATCTTTTAAAGCTTCGTTTACAGCGTCTTTCAATGTTTTTGAGCCTGAGGTTGCTGCAATAACTTCTGCGCCTAGCATTTTCATTCTTGCCACGTTCGGAGCTTGTCTTTGAATATCAATTTCGCCCATGTAAACGATACATTCAAGACCCAATAAAGCACAAGCTGTTGCCGTTGCTACGCCATGTTGTCCGGCTCCGGTTTCTGCAATAATTCTACTTTTTCCGAGACGCTTTGCCAATAAAACCTGTCCGAGTGCATTGTTAATTTTATGTGCCCCCGTATGATTCAGATCTTCTCTTTTCAGATAGATTTGAGTATTGTATTTCTGACTTAAGTTTTTTGCAAAATATAAAGGTGTGGCGCGGCCAACGTAATTTTTTAATAAATCCTGATATTCCTGTTGAAAATCTTCCGATTCAATGATTTCAAGATAGTTTTTCTGTAATTCCTCTACATTGGGGTAGAGCATTTCGGGAATGAAAGCTCCTCCAAATTCTCCATAATATCCGTGTTCATCGGGATTTTTATAATTCATTTTGTAATGTATTTATGAATGAAATATTATATTCCAATTGTTGTTTTGTAATCTGTTTATTTTGAAATAATAATTGAATTTTAGCGGTTAAATCAATTAACATTGTCAAATTTGGTTTAGATTGATACATATTTACTGCAATTTCCAGATTGTCTATCAGGAAGTAAGAATCCAGCTTTTCATATAAGCAGAAAATCTTACAGTAAACAATTCCGAAATCATATTTTACA
>DKLU01000250.1:779-1178 GCA_002455915.1 Chryseobacterium sp. UBA6632 | reverse complement strand
GAAATCATATTTTACAATAGCTTTTACATTGTTATCCAGTAATTTATCGGCAATGACGACAAGATGATAACTATCCCAAAGATGAATGGTCTCAAAAAAATACTGAATGTCTTCTCTGTTGAAATTTTTAATAATATCAATGAAATCACTTAATAATCCACCGATGTACCAACTTTCTGTATTGCTGTCATTCTGAGAAATAAATGTATGTAAATTCTCAATCTTTTCATTTTTAAACTTTATAGGAAAAAAAGCCTGATGAACGGATTTTCCAAGAGATCCGAAGTTCATCCGCTTGATTTTCAAAAGCTTTAATTTTTTCGAATAATATCTTTTCAAAGTGTGTTGTTTTTTTGTGTTTATTTAAATGTTTTCAAAGGAAGTCCCGAAGGGACGACT
>DKLU01000250.1:0-576 GCA_002455915.1 Chryseobacterium sp. UBA6632 | reverse complement strand
CCCGAAGGGACGACTTATAACAGAATTGGATGCTAGTCCAATTTAAATTATAGAATTATTTTCAATCCCATAAATACCTTTTGTCATATTTCATTTTCTGTTTTTCCAGCATTTCTATCAGTTCATCTTTATAACTTTTACTTTGATGATGCTCTCTCTGATTTTTAATATAATTCTTTACTGCACATACATTCTCCTCATTGATGGAAAATGCACCATAACCATCTTGCCAAAAGAAATTTTCATATTTCTTTCCCTTTGTTTTAATCCATTTTGAAGAATGTGCTTTCACTTCTTGTACCAGTTTCATTAAAGCAATTTTTTTAGATAACAAACAAAGGATGTGGATATGATTATCTGTTCCTCCAATTTGTAATGCCTTACTGTCACGGTCTTTGCATAATACGGCAATATAAGAAAACAGTTCTTTCTCTATTTTTTCCTCAATGAAATCTTCTCTCTGTTTTGTACTAAAAACTATGTGAACGTAGTTTTTGACTAATGATTGTGACATTTTGTTTGTGTTTTTTTTAATCGGATTAGCATCCGATCCTGTTATAAGTCGTCCTTTCAGGA
>DKLU01000251.1:2664-5008 GCA_002455915.1 Chryseobacterium sp. UBA6632 | reverse complement strand
TGGTAGACATATAAAGCTTCTGATACTGATTGGGATTTCCCGTTCTGTCGACCATAGGCGCAAACCAATGCTCTCTATCTAATTGAGCAAAAGTAGTAGAGAAAATATAAAAGATAAGAAAAAAGGATAGAATTTTCTTCATTCAGCAGTTGATTTATCACAAATTTAATAATAAAAACGATTATTATGTTGAAAAAACAATAAAAAACCATGATTTTTAAAATCATGGTTGTGAAATGGTTACTTATAGTTTATAAATCATTTTATTCTCTCTAAAACTCTTTGAGGAATTTTAGATTGATCCTTATTCTGAGATTTCATTAATTCGATATATTTTTTGTAATTCTTTTTGGCTAAATCTTTATCATTTATAGCCCAGTAATTATCTGCTAGATTAAGATAGGCTACAACTCGGCTAGGAAATTTTTGGATGATTTTTTTAAGTAAAAATATACCTGCATCAAATTTATTTTCTTTCTCTAATTGAAATGCTAGGTCATTATATTTAGTCACTGAAAAAGAAGTGATAGGATAGGTATTTAGCAAGGAAAAAATAAATTCTTTTGTGTAGAGATCTATATTTTTCTTTAATTGTATATTCTTAATGATATTACTTACTAATTCTTTATTGTCAACTTTTACACAAACTTCTTCATGGCTTTTTTTATTTTCAATTTCGCATACTTTAGTATTTAGATTATCAGAAGAAATCTCAATTGATTTAGAAAGCTTCCACTTATTATTGTCATAAGTGTAAAAATATTCAATTGTTTGCCCGCCTGCGCCACTAAAGATATTTTTAATATAAAGTACATTACTATCTTCAGTAAATCCCATAATTTTTAAAGGAGAATATAAACCATCCATTGTGTAATTATCACCCTGAAAAACTTTATTGTACTTGTTTCCGTTTCTTATATAAAATAACAATTCATTTCCTTCTCTATTTGACGCAACTTTATCTTTGATATCATCTTTATTGATGTCAATATCAAATATTTGATAGGATGAATTTTTACTAATATTAATGTATGGATAGTCTTGACCGTATATTGAGCAAAACATTAATAAGCCAATTATAATTAATATGTGTTTCATTGCTATTTTATCATTCGTCTTTTATATTTTTCTATTACCACTTATATTCTTTATTTTTTGAATTCAAACAATCTTCAATTTTAATGTAAATAGGGCATTGATGACAAATGAGATTTTTTTTATCATTAAAAAAATCAAAATATGAAATTTTACTTTTATATTCAATATTTAGATTTTTTGTACAAACTTCTGTTGCAGGCAATGAATCATAATCATCATCTTTCAATTTCTTTTTATGAATGCTGTTGAAATAGGATAATTGTTTTATGATAAATATTTTATTTTTCTTTCTTTGAAAATATAACCAGNNAGTCACTATTTCCGCTGGATGTGCTATTAAATTTTACAATTTTTAAGTTTGGATTTATATTTTTTATTTCAACGTCAATTTCATTTTCAAAATAAGTCTTATCTGAATTTTCTTCATCTTTTCCCATTTCGAAAGCGGGTAATTTTATGCGAGTCTTTTTATCAAATATTTTATATGAATCCCAATAATAACAATCTTTACAATCTTGGGTAACCCGTTCGTGAAGATTTCCAATTTTTTGATTTTCATTATAAACGGGAATTTGAGCATATGAAAGATTAACAATCATTATTAAAAGTATAATTATTTGTTTGTGCATAGATCCATTGAAATTGGTTGAAATATTTATTTACTAATAACACAATTTTGATCTTCTGTGTCAAAAAGTTTGAAATTTACTTCTTCAGTCAGCACAATATTCTCATTAAATATACATTTGTATTTTTTTAATTTATCTGTTAATGGATCGATAATTATTGCATTATATTGAGTTTTTTGTAAGTACCATTTGTTATTTTTGTAAGATATAAAATGAATGGCTTTTATGTCTTCTTTATTGTAAGAAATAGTATAAATTTTTAATACTATATTTTTATTATTTTTTCTTACAGACTCAATCTTTTCTATTTTAAATAGACCATCTAAATTAAAATTTACAGTTTTTAATGCTAAGTGAAATTGTTTACCATTATTAGTGAAAAAGTACATTAAATCTCCTTTGAGCCATTTATTGTAAAAAATAATATCTTCTTTACCATCTAGATTTAAATCTGCTTTTTTAATAGAATAGTCTGTAGTATTTTTTCTTAATAAATCAAACACTACATTTGATTTATTATTCTGAGAATACAGTAAATTAGTAATTAGTATTAATAAAAAGTACATCTTATTTTTTATTTGGACAACTGTCATAACTAAATATTTTTTTAATTTTTT
>DKLU01000251.1:0-2520 GCA_002455915.1 Chryseobacterium sp. UBA6632 | reverse complement strand
ATATTTTTTTAATTTTTTTTGTAAAATCTATTCTTTCTTTAATAGCATTTTGACCTCCATTTACTAAAAAGGTAACTTCTTTAACATTATCATCGTCAGCAACAAGATTAATATCAATAGTATAATAACCATCAATTTTTTTCCTAGGAAATAATTTAAATTCACCTTTTTCATTAGGATATATACTTTTTAAAAAATTTCCTTTTGATAAAAGTTTTCCTCTATACCAAAAATAACCACTTGCATCAACGGCATAGTGCATACTTCTATTTAATAAGTCTGAGTTAGTCTTGTAGTCTTCCCTTCCAAGATATTTAAAATATTGCTTATAACCTACTTCTCCTGGATTATCACCGCTATGAGTAAGCTGTATTAAACCTCTTCCGATAAATGGGTAGTATTTTTTTGATTTCAGATATTTTAGTCCTCCCCCTTCAATAGTTGTGGTAAAAAAAGCCGATTCAGTATATGACTGTGCTAGAAAGTGTATTTTTCTTATGCAGGTATTAATTTCGTACTTATTAAAACAATTATTTAATTCTTGCGTAAAATTTTCATATGTTTTTTCAGGTGGAGGAATATTACATCCTGACTTTGTAAACAAATCATAACCAAACATTTTTTTAACATATGTGTTTGTATCACGTAATTCCTTGACAAGTTTTTTAACTTCATCAACTGTTAAATCTCTACCACAAAAACACGTTCCCTTTTCCGTCAATTCAAAAGGTTTTTGAAAAGAAAAATTCTTTGGATCATTTACATCGTCCCCTTTATAAAATACATCTCCTTCAGCATCCAAAACTTCAACATGAAAATAAAGCTTGATTTTTTTATCTTTAGATTTTGCTAAAATATCTTTCCACTTTTTCTTTTCATCGTCGGTTGTTGGCTCCAAAATCATTTCTTTCAATGCCGTATTTTCTAATGCTTTTAAATTAGAAGCTTCATATTTGTTTTGTGCATCTTCACTTTGGGTAATTTTACCTACGGTCATTTCCATGACACTTAGTGCGTCCACTTTTTGGTCTTTTTCGGTAAGCTGCTTTTCAAAAGCCTGTCTTACTTCTACTTTAAGTTTCTTGCCTATAAGACCTAATGTTTTTACTTTCAAGAAAACTTTTTCACCAATAGAGAAACTATTTTTTATGGGTAAAGCCATTACTTTTTTGGTTGCATCAGATGTACTGTCTTTTACTTCCTGCTTAGCAAAACCAACCTCGATCACTTCGGCAACCGGAGCAGGGAGAACCATTTCCTCATAATTTCCAATAATTGTATTGGGCGCGTCCCAATAATTTTTGTTTAATGCATTAAATTCTGCTTCACCGTCGTAGATGTGAAATATTATATCTTCTTTACTCGTAATTTCAGTAATTCCTTCAACTATTCTTGTTTGCATAAGTTTTGAGTTTAATGGTCATTACTTTTTTCACCGCTATTTCTTTTGATTGAGCTGGAAGCGTTTACTTTAATATCTGTTTCGCTGTTTACTTTCATCTCTTTGGTTGTGGTATGATTTCCTTTTTCAGCGTGGCTTTGAAGATTTCCTTTTATATATTCTACAAAATTTCCAATCACATTAACCATATAATTTGTTCCGACATTTAGTGCATTTATCATACCCACTCCCACTGATTTATTCATTCCCACCGTTTCTGTAGAATTCATCCCGACATTGGTATTCATATTTTTTCCGGCGGTGATATTCACATCTTCTCCTGCCATTAAATTAATATTCTTCGGCGCCGTAATGTCAATATTTCCATCACCATAGAAGACAGCAATGGTCTGCCCTTTCTGACTTTCCAAAGTCACATCTCCCGTTTCATCATCCATAATCAGACGGTTTCCGATGCGGGAATGAAGCACTTTATAGCGATTATCCGCCGTCGCATAACCGCTGACTTCCTTTCCATTATACATCGCTCCCGAAACGTAAGGCTTTTCGGCATTGTTACTTTCAAAATTTACCAAAACTTCATCTCCAATTTCAGGAATTTTATAATCACCTCTCGATGCTCCCGCATAAGATGTTTTTGTCCTTATCCACGGCGATTTCTCGCCCTTTCTTTCTTGCCACTGAAACTGCACTCTCACCCTTCCCATGCCCGAAGGATCGTTATTATCAACCACCCTGGCCGACTGCTCCTCACCAAAAGGAACCGCGTCCGAATCCTGATACGGCGCGTTTTCCAGATCCGGAATTCCCACAAATTCATTATAATATTCATTGCCATCGTGATAATGCTTAAGCTCGATGATGCGGTAGGTTTCCATCGGATTATCATTAATGTCGATCAGCTTCGCCAAACCTCCGATTTTCAATAGCGGATCCCTACTTTTCCCTTTAATCATAATTAAATTTTCACGGTTTTCGCGCTCCCGCCTCACCGAATCTTTCAGCTCTCTCGACGTATTATTCGAAATTCCCGTATGATTGTAGAACATTTCGGATCTCTTTTTGTAAACACTTTCCGAAGCATTGATCGCCACCGCCTGAAACGGATTTTCTTTATA
>DKLU01000107.1:2668-3051 GCA_002455915.1 Chryseobacterium sp. UBA6632 | reverse complement strand
TTTAGGCGAATAATTTTTAATAGAATCTAAATTTCTATACAACAATCGGGGTTGATTGCCCGATTTTTCAGTCAAGTTTTTTTAAGTAAGAATCCGCAGATTTTTTTCTGCGGATTTATTTTATTTAGTTACTGTGCTATCTTTTTTTAGTGTATCAACAGGTGCTGGTTCTGAATTGGCCACCGCCGAATCTCCCATCGTATTTCTTATAGAATCTTTATTGTGCTCTGCTTTAAATTCTTCTCTATTTTCTTTTTTATCGGCACAGCTTCCTAAAGTTAATGAGCCTAAAACGCCTACAATCCATAATTTTTTCATAGTCTAATATTTTTGATGTTTAGTATTAATCAAATATAATGATTTAAAGTAAAAAGTAAAAAGTA
>DKLU01000107.1:0-2491 GCA_002455915.1 Chryseobacterium sp. UBA6632 | reverse complement strand
AAAAGTAAAAAGTAAAAAGTCATTTAATAGATTTTTAAATCAATAAGAAGTCCCGAAGGGACGACTTAAAATAGGGTAGGATGATAATCCTATCAAACAAACAATAAAATATCCATCAATCAAAAAAATCCGCAGAACTTTCATCTACGGACTTTCTATTTTAGGTTAAACTTTTATTATTTAACAGTTGTTGCAGAATCTACTTTTATCGTGTCAGGTGTTGTACTCATTACCACCGAATCTGTGGTAGCAGGAGCACTTTGTATAACAGTTGTTGAGTCTGTATTACTTGTTGACATAGACGATTCCTTTGTTCCACAACTTACTGCGATGATTCCTAATCCAAAGACTACTAATAACTTTTTCATAATATTTATTTTTTGGTGTATTAGTAAAAGTTCAATTATTATTCCTAATGCATAGAATGAATTACTAAAATATTGATAAAGTGATTTAAAATTTGTTAATTTTCAATTATTTAAGCTTAAATAGAAACTTTAAACCAAAAACGAACAACCATCAACCAAAAACAAAAAAGCCCCGAAACCAAAATTTCGAGGCCTTATCAATCATTTACTAAAGATTAATTATCATTTATTATCCTAAATATGGATATTTGTAATCTTTAGGAGAAACAAAAGTTTCCTTAATAGATCTTACAGACGTCCATCTTAGTAAGTTCATTTTAGAACCTGCTTTATCGTTAGTTCCAGAAGCTCTACCGCCACCGAAAGGCTGCTGACCAACAACTGCACCAGTAGGTTTGTCGTTGATGTAGAAGTTTCCGGATGCATTTTCTAACGCTTTGAATGCTTCATTTACAGCATATCTGTCTTGTGCGAAAACAGAACCTGTTAATGAATAAGGAGAAGAAGAATCTACCAACTGTAGAGTTTCAGCCCATTTTGCATCTTCATAAACGTAGATTGATAAGATTGGTCCGAAGATTTCTTCTACCATACTTTCGTACTGAGGATTTGTAGTTTCGATAACTGTTGGGTTTACGAACCATCCTTTAGAATCATCAACATTTCCACCGATCACCACGTTTGCTTCGGTTGAAGCGTTTGCTCTGTCGATATATCCTTTACATTTTTCGAAAGAATTTTTGTCGATTACTGCGTTTACGAAGTTTGAAGGATCTTCTGGAGAACCGATTTTAATAGAACCGATCTGAGTTTCCATTACTTTTTTCACATCAGCCCAAAGAGACTGAGGAATATAAGCTCTTGAAGCCGCAGAACATTTTTGCCCCTGATATTCGAAAGCTCCTCTTACCAAAGCAGTAGCCACAGCTTCTACATTTGCAGACGGGTGAGCGATCACGAAATCTTTTCCCCCAGTTTCACCAACGATTCTTGGGTACGTTCTGTAGTTGTGGATATTATCACCGATCATTTTCCACATTCCCTGAAATACTTTTGTAGAACCCGTGAAGTGAAGACCTGCGAAATCTCTGTGTGCCAAAACTTTCTCAGCAGTTTCTTTTCCATCCGTGAAAATCATGTTGATTACCCCTTTTGGAAGACCCGCTTCAGTTAAAACATCCATAATTACTTTTGCAGAATATACTTGCTTGTCAGATGGTTTCCAAACGACTACGTTTCCAAGCATTGCCATACAAGTTGGCAAGTTTCCAGAAATCGCTGTAAAGTTGAACGGAGTTACCGCAAAACAGAATCCTTCCAATGGTCTGTATTCAACTCTGTTCCAGATTCCTGCATCAGAAACCGGCTGTTCAGAATACATTTCTGTCATGAATTCTACGTTGAATCTTAAGAAATCGATGAACTCACAAGCAGCATCAATTTCAGCCTGATGAACGTTTTTAGATTGTCCGATCATCGTCGCCGCGTTGATTACATCTCTGTAAGGTCCCGCCAAAAGATCAGCAGCTTTTAAGAAGATTGCAGCTCTGTGCTCCCAACCTAGCTCGTTCCATTCTTTTTTTGCAGCCAATGCAGCGTTGATGGCATCATCTACATGTTGCATTGTTCCTCTGTGATAAAAACCGAAATCGTGAGCATGATCCTGAGGCGACTGAAGCTGAACTGTATCACCAGTTTTTACTTCTTCACCATTAATAACCATTGGGATTTCTATCTTTTCAGCCCACATTTTTTTGTATTGAGCGATAAGGCTTTTTACTTCTGGAGTTCCCGGTGCATAAGAGTTTACCGGCTCATTTACTGCAAATGGTACTTGCGAAATTGCTTTTGACATATTACGTTTTATTATTTTAATTTTAAAAATATGTTGGTATACAAATTTACGATAATTAAAGGAAAGAAAAAATACAGCTTCTTGATATAAATTTAATCGAATTGATAAGGTATGTTTAAAAAATATGATCTTTCACCATACGTAATGTAAGAAAGTGTAATGTTTTCATTCTGATATTTAAATTAAAATAAAAAAAGTAATAATTATGTTCAAAATTACTGGGAGAATTCTTGATTAAATCTTACCTTACTCTAAAACTCTAAAACTC
>DKLU01000106.1 GCA_002455915.1 Chryseobacterium sp. UBA6632 | reverse complement strand
TTTGTGAGTCGATATGCGTTGTCGATATCTCCGTTATGGTAAAAAATAAGTGCCAGATTTTGATAAGAAGCATTGTCTTTTATCGCATTTTGAGTATCCGTTATGGCTGAAATAAGATAATATTTTAATTCCTCATCTTGTTTGTTTTTCAGTTTGTAAACGTCTCCCAAAAGATAAGCCGACATGGCGTAATCCAGATTCTTTTTCTTGGATTCAGTTATTAAATTTTGCAGAATTTTTTCAGCATCATCAGCTTTGCCTTCATGAATAAATTTTTGCGAAAGATTGATTTTATACTGAACAGAAGATTTTGGAAGCACCATTAAAAGTGAATCACGGTACAGTTCAATATTTTTTATTCCGTTAATATCATGAATATTGGTTGTATAATGTTCGTAAAACTTGCTGTAAGTATCATAATAATTGGCTTCAGTGATTTTATCTAAAGTTTTTTTATTAATACTTTTCAAAAGATTTTCAGACTCTTTAAACTTTCCTAAAGTCGAGTAGAGGTGAGCCAATTGAAGACTCGATTCAGCTTTCATTTTAGGATTGTTGAGCTGCTCCGAAATCACCATATTTTTCTTTACATAATGCACTGCAGAATCAATCTGAAATTGCTTGTAAAGCTTATAAATATTTTCATTATTAAGGTATTGCTGATCTAAATTTTGAAAATTATTTTTCTTAAGTTGATCGATCGCTTCCTCTTTTTTCTTGCTGTAAATCTCTTTCTGATTGATTTCTTTGTCAAGAGTTTTCAATAATTCCTGATTGCTTTGAGAAAAAACAAAAGTAAAAGACATAAAACACAGAAAAACAGAAAGAAATTTCATGAAATAGAGTTTAATTTTAACCTCCAAAAACAGATCAATAAGTGCCTTAAAATATTCAAACACTTATTGATCTGAAATAGTAGAATGTACAAAATTAGAGTTTATTTTATAAAAATCCTTTGAGAATTCTAATTAGTTGAGGTTAAAAAATATCTGCTACTTTTTATTTCTTTGCTTAAAATGTAAGAGTTTAACAAAAAAGGTTCTCCTTGAGATTCTCTTACAGTTTCAAAACCTAAATCTTTAAAAAAATTAACCAAAGGATGATGCTGAAAAATATTAATCCAGATAATATCTGCAAACGAAGCTGCAATTAATGTTTTCTTCCAAAGCGATTGCTGTACTTCAATCGAATTATATTCAGGAAGAATGGCAAAAAGAATTTCTGTCACCCTTTTATCTTTAGGCATTTCAGGATATTCAGAACCACTCTTTAAAATGCTGTATCCCACAGGTTTTTCGTCTTGATAGGTGATGATAAGTTGTATCGATAAGTCATTCAGGTCGTTGATTTTTTGGCGATGATCAAAATGTTCATCAATATATTCTTCAATTTTTTGTTCTTCCACAAAATCTTTATGCAGAGCGATAAAGAATGGTTCTTCCACTGCAAAAAAATCATTCACTCCCTGATCCGAGCCTACCGTAAATTTTGAAACTATTTCCATGAATCTTTTTATCAAATGTAAGTCGACTTTCAGGGAAAATATAGATACAGTTTCGGAATAAATAATCGATACAGATTTCAATTTTGTAAATTTGTTCAATACAGTTAGAGAAAATGCAGCAATATAAATATGAAATTTTTACTTCTGTTATTGAAGAACAAATTAAAACCGGAATATTTCATCACGGTGAGCGATTGCCGTCGGTTCGGGAAATTAAAGCAAACTATGGTTTGAGCATGAGCTCCGTTCAGAGTGGTTATGAATATCTGATGATTAAAGGTTTGGTGAAAAGTAATCCTCGATCGGGATATGTTGTGGCGTATCAGCATAACAATTTTCTTCAATCACAAAATCAGTTGAAGATTTCTAAAGATAGTAATTTCAATAAAAATATACTTTTAACATCGGCGAGAAATAAGCCATTAACTGTTAATTCCTTTAATAATGCCGCTCCGGGAGATATTTTAATTCCTCAAAAGTTAATTCTTCGAACGATGCAGGAAGTTATTAGGGAAAAAGGTTCTGCGCTGCTTCGATATTATCCGCCAAATGGTTCTTTGGAATTGATAAATTTAATTGCAGACCGAATGAACAAACTGAATTGTCACATGAATTCAGACGAAATTATTATTACAGATGGTGCGCTTCAAGCTTTGTTTATTGCTTTGCATTCGGTGACCCATGAAGGCGATATGGTGGCTGTTGAAAGCCCGTGTGTGTTTTCTGTGCTTGAAGTTATGGCTAATTTAAAACTTAAAGTTGTTGAAATTCCTATTAATGAGCAGCATGGATTTGATGTTGAATATTTGAAGGAAGCTTGTAAAACTGAACCTATAAAAGCGGTGATTATAACGCCCAATTTTCATAATCCGACAGGTGTTTTGATGAGAGATGAGGGTAAAGAATATTTGGTTGATTTTGCTGGAGAGTTTCAGATTCCGATTATTGAAAATGATATTTATGGCGATGTCTACTTTTCGGAAAAAAGACCGACTTGCATTAAAAGTTTTGATAAAAAAGGTTTTGTAATGACTGTTTCTTCTTTTTCAAAAACCTTGAGCCCGGGAATCCGTTTAGGCTGGCTGAATGCAGGAAAGTTTTATGCTCAGGCAGAGAAATCAAAGTTTTCATTGGGACGAACGGTTTCTCCGATCTATCAAGAATTAATGATAAAATTGTTGATGAAAAATAGTTATGACCGTCATTTACGATTGTTTAGGAAAAGACTTAATCAGCAGGCAATGATTTTATTGAATGCTTTGAGAACGTATTTTCCAGAAGGTTCTTGTTTTCATGAGCCTGAGGGCGGTTACAGTATTTGGGGGAAATTACCACAAGAAATTGATATGGAACAATTTTATGAGTATTGCGAGAAGAATAGAATTTTGTTCACTCCCGGAACTACATTTTCTGTACATAATGATTATAAAAATTGCTTTAGAATTGTTTTTGCTGAATATATGACTTTTGAAAGTCTTGATTTGATTAAAAAAGCA
>DKLU01000305.1 GCA_002455915.1 Chryseobacterium sp. UBA6632 | reverse complement strand
TGCCATTTCTAAATGATATTTTGGTTAATGTTTTGTATAGTAATTGTCTATTAAAACAAATTTTCACTAAATTTAAGTAAAAATACATCAAATGCAAATAGAAACAAGACCGCTCTCCGTTCAGGATTATGATGAACTGGTCATCACGATGAAACGCGCTTATCCTCAAATGTCGGAGTCGATATGGTCAAAAAGAAGCATAGAAAAACTCACCAAAATGTTCCCGAAAGGGCAAATTTGTATCACGGTCGATGGCAAACTGGCTGCTGTAGCACTTTCTATTATCGTGAATTATAACGAGTTTGGAGACGATCATACGTATAGCGATATTACAGGGAATTATACTTTTAATACACACTCTTCCACAGGCGATGTTCTGTACGGAATTGAAGTTTTTGTAGATCCTGAATTCCGTGAGCTCCGTCTGGGAAGAAGATTATATGACGCGAGAAAAGAACTTTGTGAATTGTTGAATTTAAAATCTATTGTCTTAGGCGGAAGAATTCCCAATTATCATAAACATAGTGATGAATTTTCTCCAAGAGAATACATCAGAAAGGTAAGAGACAAAGAAATCTATGATCCGGTGCTATCTTTTCAGCTTTCCAATAATTTTCTACCGATAAGGGTTATGAAAAAATATCTGCCTGAGGATGAGTCTTCCAAAGAAAATGCAGTGCTTCTTCAGTGGAATAACATCTATTACAGCAAAAAACCAAACACGATGCAGGACAGCATTATCCGTTTGGGATTGGTGCAGTGGCAGATGAGGCATTTTAAAGATATTCACGCTTTTTATGAGCAGGTAGAATTTTTCGTGAACGTAATGGGAGATTACAAGTCTGATTTTGTTCTGTTCCCGGAATTATTCAATACACCATTGTTAGCGCCTTTCAATAAGCTTTCCGAGCGAGACAGTATGATTGAACTCGCTAAGTTAACGGAAGAAATCAAAGATAAAATTTCAAGTTTGGCGATTAGTTATAACGTCAATATTATTTCCGGAAGTATGCCTGTTTTTGAAAATAACGAACTGTATAATGTGAGTTATCTTCTTCATCGTGACGGTAGGATTGATGAATACCGAAAAATTCACATTACTCCGAATGAAAGAAAATACTACGGAATGAAAGGCGGAAACGAGATCAGAGTTTTTGATACCGATTGCGGAAAGATAGGATTGGTAATTTGCTACGATGTCGAATTCCCTGAACTGCCAAGAATTTTAGCCGATCAGGGCATGAAAATTTTATTCGTTCCTTATTTAACGGATACTCAGAATGCGTATATGAGGGTTCGTCATTGCGCCGCTGCGAGAGCTATTGAAAACGAATGCTATGTTGCGATTGCCGGTTGTGTAGGAAACCTTCCGGGAGTTAATAATATGGATATTCAGTTTGGTCAGGCTGCGGTTTTCACCCCATCGGATTTTGCTTTTCCATCCAATGCAGTGAAAGGGGAGGCCACTCCAAATACAGAAATGACACTCATTGTAGATGTCGATTTGAATTTATTGAAAGATCTTCATTACAATGGTTCGGTTCAGGTGATGAAAGACCGAAGAAAAGACCTTTACGAAACTTATCTCCGATAAAACAAAAACCGGAATCAACTTGCATTCCGGCTTTTTATTTTATTTCAGTTTGAATTAAACTTGCGGACAAAGAACATCCAGGCAATAAATTCCCGGGCAGGTTGGTTTGCCATCATCAGGGCAGCAAAAGTTAGAACAGTTAGGCACGATTACACTTCCTGTAATTTTTTTAAGATATTCTCTTGAAATTGATTTTTTTGTTTGAATTTTTCATGGTTTAGTTATTGTATTATTGTAAATATAATATTTTTATTCAACAATTGTGAGTTTTTCATTTTCTTTAAAAGACTTAATTATATTTAAGGTAGAATCCTCCAGACTGTTTCTCTTTAATGTAAGAGCAAAATAGAGTTTATTCTTAATAATAACCTCATTTATTTCATCAATTAATATTTTCTTATTGTTTATTAATATGTATTTTAATGTTGTCAACTGTAGTTGAGGGTCAACAAAATTACCAGTGATAATATAGAGATCCCTACTTTCTATGTTAAATGAGCTTTTTATGTTGAAATTATTCATCTGAATCAGAAAATCGTGGATTATATTTATAGTTTTGTGGTACTGGAATTTTCTTCAAAATTATACCATGAGCAATGGTACTATCAAGTCTTTTTCCTCCGTAAATCAATAATGTATTTTCTAGTATCATGTGAAAATCGCGGTAACAATTTTCACATTTAAATATAGTATGTTTTGAAAGTTTGTGAATAATAATTAATTCGCTTGGGAAAATTCTATCAGTATAATTATCATAAGTATAGCCTTCAATTTTATAGCTTCCAGTTTCAATTTTCTTATAAAATAGTTTATGCTCATTACATGAAAGTAAAACTAATGAGATAAATATTAATCTTAGACTTTTTATCATTTTAATTGAAAATTTTCATATTTATTTAGTTTCGTAAATGTAAATATTATAGAAAGTAATAGTGCATCCTCATAACTATAAGCTGTAACTCCACAACCTAATTGTATGGTTGATGGAATTTTTTCGGATGGAATGAAGCAAAACCAAAAACGAATTAATTTGATCATCTTTTTTAGGATAAATATAAAGTTTAATATTAATTTATGGAGATGAATTTAATTTAAAAAGTGAATGGTATAGGAATAATTTTTGGAGTAATTTGCATTCACATTTATAGAGTATGTTTGATAAGCAACAGAGAAAGCTGAAAAGGTCTGCCAGATTAATTTCCGTATTGAGCAAATATGGTTTTAAAGATATGCTGGCGAGAATGAACGGTGGAAATAAGCAGGAACAAATGGTTTCCGAAAATCCTGATGAAATTGTTTCTAAAGGAACGGTTTACGAACGCATCAGGCTAGTTTTGGAAGAACTCGGACCTACTTTTGTAAAGCTCGGTCAGACATTTAGTAACAGGGAAGATTTGCTTCCTGCAGAGCTTATTCAGGAGTTACAAAAACTTCAGGATAAGGTGGAAACCGTTGATATGAATGTAGAAGAAATTCTGGAAAACGAATTGAATATCTCCGTGAAAGAACATTTTGCAGAAATTGAGGCAAAACCTTTGGCAACCGCTTCTATCGCTCAGGTTTATAAAGGAACTTTGCTTGATGGAAGCGAAGTGATTCTGAAATTGAAAAAACCTGATGTTCAGTCAGTCATTGAGGATGATTTGTTGTTGATTAAGGATTTGGAAAAGCTGGTTTCATCCTATTCTGAAATGGGTGAAAAACTGAATCTGAAACAGGCTATTTCTACTTTTGAAAGATCTTTGCTGGAAGAGGTTTCATTAATTAATGAAAAGGAAAATATTCTTCAGTTTAAACGAAATTTTAAAAATAATAAAGAAACGTATGTTCCGAAAGTATACGAAGAATTTTCTAACAATAATGTTCTTTGTATGGAATTTATTGATGGAATAAAAGTAACAGATAAGTCATTTCTTTTAGCCAATAATTTTGACCCTGTGAAAGTTTCTGAAGTTGGATTACGACTTTTTGTAACCCAAATTATGGATTTTGGCTTCTTTCATGCCGATCCTCACGCAGGAAATATTTTAGTTAAAAAAGACGGAAAGGTTGTTTTTATAGATTTTGGTGCGGTAGGAAAAATTCCGCCAAAAGATAAGGAAGATCTTGAAAATTTAATTGTAAGCTTCGTAGCTAAAAATCCGCATAAAATTGTTCGGTATTTGAAAAAAATGTCCTTAAGCTATGAAATTCCGGATGAAAGGAGATTTGAAAATGATGTGGAAGATATTCTGAATTTCGTTCACAGTACTTCATTAAAAGAAATCGATGCGCAGGAGATCATTAATAAAATGAAAGATGTTCTGGCGCATAACCGACTTCAAATGCCTGATTATTTCTATCTTTTATTTAAAGGAATTACTTTAATAGAAGGAGTCGGGCGAAATATCAATCCGGATCTGGATGTGGTAAAAAGTTTAAGTCCGTTTACGAAAAAAATCTTTGCGCGAAAGATCAGTCCGCAGAATCTTTTTAAAACAGGTGTCGACAGGGTAATGAATTTTACGGATAATGTGGATGAAATTCCCAGAGAACTCCGTTCTGTTTTGCAGAAATTAGACGAAAATAAATTCACTGTTTCCAGCGAAATAAAGAATATTGAAAAAACGAATCAACTCATAAAATCAAGTATTGTCAATTTAATTTTAGCGATGATCTTAGGAGCTAATATTATTGCCACAGCCATTGTTTTTGTTTCAGAATCGGGACCTAGAATCGGAGAGATGTCGCTTGTGGCAGTTCTTGGTTTTGTTTTTTCAGTTCTGCTTGTGATTATTATTTTACTAAGAATTACTAGGAAATAGATTAAAAAATAACCTTATGAGAATACTTATTTTATACATATTTACATTTTGTTCTTCCTTATTATCTGCTCAATCTGAAAAATCAGATGGTCTCTCGGGAGACTTCAATGGTGACGGAAAAAAAGAATTCGCCTACGTAAAAGTGAGCGATTGTAATGATGATTGCGACGGAGTTTGCGAGACAACCATTTATTTCAGTGATAAAAGTATTCCGTCATTTAAAATTTCTCCCGCTAACAGCGGAACTTTATACACCGTTGGAGACTTAAATAATGACGGTAAAGACGAAATTGCTTTTTATCCCGGCTGGTGTACAAGCTGCTGGCATCCGTTGTATGTGTATACTTACAAAAAGAATGCATGGGAACCTTTAGTTTCACCAATCTCCACGCATTGTTCTCAATGGGAAGAAGATAAATTTCCGATTAAAAAAGATCCGAAGAAAAAAGGATACGTAATCATTACGTCAAGTGTCTGGAAAGATGATGATATTAAAATTATCAGCAAAAGCGTGAAAGTGGAATAAATGGCTGAAGCTGGAGGTTGGAAGAAAGGAAGTTGATATTCAACTTGAAATATATGCATAAAGTTGATAATCTTCTAGCTTCAAGCCTCCAGCTTCCTTACTACAAAATTAATTACCTATCTTTGCAAAATGGAAAAACTCACTTTTGCAGATTTTGACCTTCCGGTTAAAATTCTTGATGTTTTAGCGGATCTTAATTTGTTTGAACCAACACCAATTCAGGAAAAAAGTATCAAACCGATACTTTCAGGAAGAGATGTGATGGGAATTGCACAAACAGGAACCGGAAAAACATTAGCTTATCTTTTACCTGTTTTGAAGACGTGGAAATATAATAAAACCGGGAATCCAACGGTTTTGGTATTGGTTCCTACGAGAGAATTGGTAGTACAGGTAACGGAAATTGTTGAGAAATTAACGGAAAATATTACTGCAAGAGTTATCGGAATTTATGGTGGAAAAAATATCAATACACAGAAATTGTTATTTAATGAGGGATGTGATATTTTGATAGGAACACCAGGAAGGGTGATGGATTTGGCGATTGATAATGCAATCTCTTTAAAAGAAGTTCAGAAACTGATTATTGATGAGTTTGATGAAATGCTGAACTTAGGTTTCAGACCGCAATTAACGCACATTTTCGAAATGATGAAGGAGAAGAGACAGAATATTTTGTTCTCTGCAACGATGACGGAAGCGGTAGATGATATGCTGGATGAATATTTTGCAAATCCGGTTGAAATTTCTTTGGCAAAATCTGGAACTCCGCTTGAAAAAATTGAACAAACTGCTTACAAAGTAGAAAATTTTAATACTAAAATTAATTTACTTGAAAACTTATTGAAGAACAATGAGGATATGTCCAAAGTATTGATCTTCAATAATAATAAAAAGCATGCTGATCTTTTGTTTACCAAAATTGATGAGCTTTTCCCTGAACAGTTTGATGTTATTCACTCCAATAAATCTCAAAACTACAGATTAAAAGCAATGAAAAGCTTTGAAAATGAAGAACTAAGAGGTTTAATTACAACCGACGTAATGGCGAGAGGTTTGGATATTTCTAATATTACGCACGTAATCAACTTTGAAACTCCGGATATTCCTGAGCAATATATCCACAGAATCGGTAGAACGGGTAGAGCCGATAAAGACGGAAAGGCAATTACTTTCGTTACCAAAAAAGAAGAACCTTTGATTCTTGATATTGAGGTGTTGATGGATAAAGATTTAAAATTCATCGATTTCCCTGAAGAAGTGAAAATTAATCCTAAAAAGATTGCTTCGGAAGAAGATCAGGTGGTTATGAAAAACCCTGCTCAGGTGAAGTTGAATGATGGAGGAGGCGCTTTCCACGAAAAGAAAGCAAAGAACACCAAAGAAAACTGGGGTGGCCCTTCAAAAAGAAAAGCTCCGAAAAAATTTGGAGCCAACAGAGCGCAACAAAAAGCAATTTCAAAATCGAAAAGGAAGAAATAAAAAAGTCCCTCAATTTGAGGGACTTTTTGGTTGTTATTCAAATCGGATATTATTTTTCTTTAAAATTTCTTTGAATTTATCAATCTTACCTTCGTCTTTCATCTTTTTATAAATATAACCTATAATAGTTTCTGCATCTGTTCTATAAGGTGACTTCTGAGTAGTATAGATATTGTACGCTTTTGCTATATAATCTAATGCCTTTTCATTATCTTTTAGGTAGTCATAGTATATTTGGCCAATTCCATAATAAACTTCGGGATCATTTGGGTAAACTTTGTCAAGATTCATATAAGCATCAATTGCTTTCTGATATTCTTTTTTGTAAACATAGGTCATCGCAATATTTTGGAGTGGCATTTTTCCTTTTGGATAAATTTCAAGAGATTTATTATATGCATTAATTGCATTATCATATTCTCCAATTCTTCTATAACATATACCTATATTATCCCATGCATAAATAAATTTTGGATCTTTTTCTAAGGCCAATTTATAATTCTTAATTGCATCTTTCCAATCCTCTTTTTTTGACGCATCAATAGCTTTATTATAAAAATCAAGGGCTATTGGGTTTTTAGTTATTTCATCATACTTACTTTCTGCGGCCGTTACTAAATCCCTAAGTCTTGGGCAATTTTTCATTAAATCTGCCTCTATTTCATAGTAAGATTTTTTATAATCTTCAGATTCAGGATTTGAATTAATCGTTATATTGACTTTCTTATCTTTAATTTTTCCTCTTTCAATATCAGCATTTGTTTTGGCTAAATTTTTACTCATCGAATAAACAAGAACAGTTTTATCGATACATATATTAATTTCTCTATTTATTGAATCTTTTATCTTATTGTAGCCGTTAATAGAATCAATACATTTACATGTTTTCTCGGATATTTCTTTAAGAATTTCCTGTGTATTTGGGACCTTTTCTTTTGTTTTCTGACCAAAAAATAAAGAACAAATAAGAATTGAAAATATAGTGGTTATTAGTTTTTTTATCATGCTTGAAAAATTATTTCATGTAAGGATTCATCACATTTGTCCAGATTTTATAACCTTCTGGCGTCATGTGGAGCATATCTCCTACGAAAAGATCTTTTCTAACTTTTCCATTCGCATCTTCCATTGCTTTTGTAATGTCGATGAATTTTGAGTTAGGTTGTTTTTCCATAAAAGCTTTGATAATCTGGTTGGCTTCTTTCATTTGAGGCCAAAGTTTTTCGCGGCTCGGAGAATATTTGATAGAAATATAATCTACTTCGATATTAGGAAATTTCTCACGAACTTTTTTGTAAAAAGCAACATATCTGTTGGTTACCTCTTTTACCTTTAATTTATCATCGTCAGCAAAATCATTTTCACCGCAGTAAATGATGATTTGCTTTGGCTGATAAGGGCTTAAAAGATCCTCAGAATAAGTATTCAAATCTATTAATCTTGATCCTCCAAAACCTCTGTTGATGATGGTTTTAGTAGGGAAATAACTGGCAACATCTGTCCATTTTGTGAAAGATGAGCTACCAATTAAAAGAATAGCATCTTTAGGAGGTGCTATCTCTTTATCAAGTTTTTTAAAATTTTGAATGTCTTGCCAATACATCGGTTTTTTTTCTTGTGAAAAGAAAAGGGCAAAAGTCAGCAATAAAAATGCTGAAAGGATCTTCTTCATTGTTAATAATTTAAAAATTAATATTATTCTCACTAAAAAACTCCCGAAGCC
>DKLU01000304.1:7466-8217 GCA_002455915.1 Chryseobacterium sp. UBA6632 | reverse complement strand
CATTTACCGCCAAAGTTTCCTGACCTAAGTCAACATACTCTTTTTTGGCAGGATTAAAAAAGGCAAACTGTTCCGTTTTAATAGCAATTTCGCCTGCTTTTTTAGGAATTACGACATAATTTGCCAAAACTTCTCCTTTTATTCCTGAAGTTCCGGGAGCAACTTTTGAGGTTATTTTCGGAGCAAAAACATCATAATCAGGAGAGTTCTCGATTTTAGGCAATTGCATATCAGACAAATTACCTTCACCTGAAACTTTTACAAAAACATTGATTGGTTTTTTAACCTCCACTTTTTCTTTGGGTGAATGATACACGCTTACGCTAAAGTTACCCACCGCATTTTTAAAACAGTCAGGAGAGCCTTCCGGAAGCTTTTTAACATTCAATTTAACCTTGTTGGAAAGAAGTTTATTTTTATGTGAATAAGAATTAATTGACGCTGAAACTGCAGGAACTTCAACATATCCTGCTTCATTCGGAAACACCATAAATACGGCTAAAACCTGTGAAGCCATATTGCCTGAACCCGAAGGATCAATTTCTGATTTGGTAAAACTTACAGGGTGAACATTGATGTTTTCTTGTTTAGGAAGATTGATATTTTTAACCTTCCTTAAATTATCCATGTTTTTGGAATAAGCCTTTAAAACAGCAATCGTTGGCTGATCCTGATAGACATCACGATCTTCAATTTCCATATTCAGATAAAGATCATTGTTGTTGGAAGCTACAGATTTTTTCTCAACATC
>DKLU01000304.1:0-7367 GCA_002455915.1 Chryseobacterium sp. UBA6632 | reverse complement strand
ACATCTTTTACCAGAATGTCGAAAGGTTCTGTCTTATAAATTTTATTATTAACCGTAACAAGCACCGAACCGATCTTGATCTTACCTTTTTGTTTTGGTTCAAGGGCAATTTGTGAAACACGTTGAGTAATAACGGTATTGGTCGCGGGATCGATATAAGTATTGTTGACAGATCCGCTTCCGATAATATTGAATTTTGAAAGATCCGGCAGACGGATGGGAGTTTGCTGATTGTATTCGCTTCCGTTCATTTCAAGCACCACCGTAAGATTTACAACCTCCTTACCCGAGTAATCATTTTTATCGGGATCAATGGATATAGTTACCTGGCCGTAAGAAATTACGGAAGATAAAAATAATAATATGTAAATCAATTTGTGCTGCATCACCAATCTTTCTCGTTGCTCTCAGGCATCGAATAAGAATTTTTATTCAAAATTCTTCTGGCGGTTTCTCTTTCTTTTTCGCTTACTTTATTTAGAATTGCGTTTTCGAGATCTTTAGGCATTTTGCCCTCATTATTTTGATTTTGATTAGGATCTTTTCCTTGTTGACTTTCACCTTGATTCTGCTTTCCGCTTCCCTGATCTTGGTTTTTATCATTCGGATTTCCTTTTTGATCATCATTCTGTTTTTGGTCTTTGCCGCCGCCCCCTTTTCCTGAGTTGTTTTGCTGTTTTTTTTGTTGGTTTTCTTTTTCCTTCAGTTTGGCAATTTCATAATTTTTTCTTGTTGCCTCATTGTAAGGGTCTTGTTTTAGCGCTTGCTTATAAAAATTAGCAGCCTGCTCCGGCTGTTTCATCTGCATATAAGTGTTGCCCATGTTGTGAAGAGCTGCCGCTTTATCAGGAAGTGTCTGAGCCAGTTTTTGCGCTCTTTCAAATTCTGTTTTAGCCTCTTCGTATTTTTTACTTTTATATAATGCGTTACCTAAATTGTAATGAGCCGTAAAATCTTTTCTGTTAGACTTTATAGCTTCAAAGTATTTAGCAGACGCGCCATCATAATCTTTAGCATTAAATTTTTGATTGCCTTCGAATACTAAAGTTCTGTAATTGTTCTGCCCAAAAAGCAGCCCTGAGAACGTAAAAGCAATTATTAACGATAAAAATATGATTTTAGTATTCATACTGTGCAAAATTATTCCTTTAATTGTTAAGAAACAGCGTTTTATTTGTTAAAATTCGGTTAAAATGCTTATTTAAAATCCTGATAAACAAGGATGAAATTAAACATTAAAATCTCTTTTGGGGTTTATGAGATAAATCAGGAAGAAAAAGAATATCGAAACTGCCAAAAAATATTGATAATAATGATTCGCATTTTGAGATTTTACCAACGTTGTCGCCGATGATTGTTTTTTGCTTAAAGCATCAATAATTCTATTCGGAGCTTCGTTGATATTATTTCCGTCAATGTAGCTTCCACCCGTAGATTCTGCTATTTTTGTCAAGGCTTCTGTCTGTCGTTTAGAAATTACCGTTTGTCCTGCAGCATCAGATTTATAGCCCATCAACTGCCCGAAAACATATTCAGGGACTGGTGCTCCTTCTTCAGTACCAATTCCCACAGAAGTTACCATAATTCCTTCCTTATTAGCCAATCTTATCGCTGCATCGTCTTTTCCTTCGTTATCTTCACCATCACTCAGCAAAACTATTTTTCTTGAACCTTTTCCTACATTTTTAAACTTTGAAACTGCCGCCTGCATCGCTTTCTGAAAATCTGTTCCCTGGATCTGCATGGAGTTCGTTTCAATTGCGTTGATATAAGTTTCAGCAGAACCATAATCTGTTGTTAAAGGCATGATCGATGTCGCCTCACCCGCAAAAATCACGATCCCAACTTTATCGTTTTTCATCTTCTGCATGGTATTAATCATTAAATTCTTGGCTTCCGTTAGACGGCTTGGCTCAATATCTTCAGCATTCATCGAATTGGAAACGTCCATCATAAAAATGACGTTGTTTAATTTCTGATTGGTTTTAACTTCCTCAGAACCATTCAATAAGTCAATAATTGAAAAGATTAAAAATAATGTTCCTAAAAGATATAATGTCGGAAAAAACTTCGTAAACCACGATTTCTTTTCAAACAAACCCTCGTGAAACTTTGAATCTGCAAAAACCTCTCTTTTTTTCTTCTTCCATTTTAAATAACTAACCATAAAGACAGCCAGCAGCGGCAAAAGCAACAGCAACAACAAGTACCAATAATTCCCTAAATACCAATCCATTACCATTAGCTTAAAAATTTATAAACAACCCATCTCAGTAAAGCATCAAAAAACAACATTCCCAATGCAATCCAAAGGAAAATTTTAAAATATTCCTCGTAATTATATAATTTGGACACCTTGACGTCTGATTTCTCTAATTGATTAATTTCATTGTAAACCTCTTCCAGGCTACTATTTGATGTCGCTCTGAAATATCTTCCTCCAGTCATCTCTGCCACTTCTTTCAACAAAGGCTCATCAATTTTCACTTCTGTTTCTGTAAAAACCAGATCTCCGAAAATATCTGTCTGAGTAGGCATCAAAGCATATCCGTTGGTTCCGATCCCGATGGAGTATACTTTAATCCCGTTACTTTTTGCCAATTCGGCAGCCACCTGCGCAGGCATGGCGTTTTCAATGGTATTCACACCATCCGTCATTAAAATAATGATCTTACTTTTAGCCTTACTATTTTTCAAGTGATTTACCGCTACGGAAAGTCCCTCTCCAATAGCTGTTCCCGGCTGAAGTTCCATAGGATTCAGGTTTCTTAATTCATCAATCACCACCTGATGATCTGAAGTTACGGGAACTTTTGTAAACGCCTCACCAGAATAAGTCACCAAACCCAATCGGTCATTCGGGCGTTTATCGACGAATTTTATAGCAATATCCCTCAACGCAGACAAACGATCTGGTGATAAATCTTTTGCCAGCATACTTAGTGAAACGTCCACTGAAAGCATAATATCAATACCTTTTGTATCATCTCGATCCTGAGAAATCGTGAATGTACGAGGTCGCGCCATTGCGACAATTAACGCAGAAAGTATAATATACTTTGATAATTTCAGTAAAAAAAGTACAGGCAGAATTCCACTGCTTTCGCCCATATTTTTAACAGTAGGAACTTTAATCCCTTTCTTTTTCTGTCTGCTTATGTCTCTTATAAAAAGAGGAATAAACAGCAGGAAAAGTGCTAAAAACCACGGACTATAAAACTCAAAATTAAACATCCTTTCTCAAGTTTTCAAATTCCAGATCTTTAGAAGATCTTTTTACAAATTCCCGAATATCCGCAAGATCTTTCTCCATGGCATCTTTATCTGGGAATGTTTTGGCAAATTTCACCAAATCACCTCTTAAAAATACATCTTCCACCACTTTTTCATTTTCCTGAGAAATGGTATTATTTTTTTTCATTAAATCGATCAAATCATCCGTCAGTAAAACATCGGCCGGTAGATGATATTGTTTTGTGATAAATTTTCGCGAAATATCAATCAGTTCAACATAAAATGAACGATAATTTCCACTTTCCACATATTTTTTCTTCTTCAAAGAATCTAGCTCTTTTAATGTCTGATTTGTAGCCACAACAGGTGAACTTTTTGATTTTCGACCCCATTTCACAATCATGAATATCGCAATCATCAAACAAATAACCGCAATAGCACCTAAAATATAAAACTTGTAAAGCTCCCAATAATCTGTAGCTTCGAGCTTTACTTCTTTATTTTTCATAATATCATGAATAGGGTCATTTTTCTGAGCCGTATTGATGACATCGATTTCGTAAGGAATCGTCTTTAAAATTTTTCCGCCTACTTTAAATTCGAGTTCAGGAATCGTAAATTTACCTTCTTCATAAACCGCAAACTCGATACTTCTATAATAAATATCAGGATTTTGCGCAATACTGTCTTTTATTTCTTCAAAATGAAAAGGCAACAATTCGTTTTTGGGAGCAGCAGAAACTTTTTCGTTATGAAGATTATTAATCGTCACGACAATTCTATTTACTTCTCCCAAAGCAATGGTTTTCTTATCGACATTCGAAGAAAGCATCTGTGCAAAAGCATTCGCACAGAGTAAAAAGCAAAATATAAATAATAGTTTTTTCAATTTTTTAAATAATTGTTCAAAGTTTAGTGTTCAAAATTTAAAGTTTAAACTACTTTTTACGCTCTAAATTTCAACTTTCATTTTTATTTCTTTTGAAAATAATTATACAATAATTTCGAATAATCTTCTCCCGTATTAATATTCATAAAACTTGCTGAGCTGTTGGCAAAGTCTTCTTCCAAAGCCCTTAATTTCTGTTTCTGAGCTTCGGCGAAAGTATACCTCCATCTTGCGCTAGACGTATTTACCCAAACCTGTTTGCCTGTTTCGGCATCATATAATAAGGTATAACCCACATCCGGAATTTCATTATCCTTTTCATCAAAAATTCTCATTCCTAACAATTGATGCTTTTTGGAAGCGACTCTCAACATTTTAGAATCATATTCATCTTCAAAATCTGAGAACAGGAAAACCAAAGATTTTCTTTTGAAAATTCCCATCATGTATTCCATCGCTTTATCAATTTTTGAAACCGCAGGAACATAATCTGCCGTTAAAATAGTACTGATAATCGAAAGAATATGCTTTCTTCCTTTTTGTGGCGGAATCACTTTATATACTTTATCAGCAAATAAAATCAATCCCACTTTATCATTATTGCCTGCTGCCGAAAAGCCTAAACTTGCGGCAATTTCAGCAACATATTCTCTTTTCAGCTGCGTTTTTGTTCCGTAATCCATCGATGCGGAAATATCTACCACCAACATCATTGTCAGCTCCCTCTCCTCTTCCATCACTTTTACGAAAGGTTCACGGAAACGTGCTGTCTTGTTCCAGTCGATCCTGCGGATTTCATCGCCAAACTGATACGGACGAACCTCTGAAAAAGTCATTCCCTGTCCTTTAAAAGCACTGTGATACTGCCCCATCAAAGTAGCTTCCGTCTTCTTACGAGTTCGGATTTCTATCTGCTTTACTTTTTTTACAATATCTTTTATCTGCATATAATTAGTTTAAAGCTTAAGGTTCTTTGTTCAATGTTTTTTGTTGAAAAATGTTCTATTATTAAAAATTTAAATAGGCTAACGACATCAATAAACTTTAAACAAAAAACATTAAACCTTGAACTCAATAGAAACATTCAGCCATTCATCATCGAATTTCGGGCTGTATTTTTTGTAGAAATTAATGGCGGGTTCGTTCCAGTTTAATACTTGGAAAACCATTCCGCTGTATTGATTAGATTTTCCATGTTCCATCGTAGCTTCAAACAATTTCTTTCCGATTTGTTTTCCTCTCAATCTTTCCGTCACCACCAAATCTTCCAAATACAATCTTCTTCCTTTCCAGGTTGAATATCTATCGTAATATAAAGAGATTCCAACAATTTCTCCATTAAATTCAGCAACAAAAGCTCCCCAAACAGACGATTTTCCGAATCCGTCTTCAATAAATTGCTCTAAAGTTAAAGTCACTTCATGCAACGCTTTTTCATAATCAGCCAATTCTTTGATCAGCTCCAACATCGGAGCACAATCTTCCTGAACTGCTTTTCTAATCACCACTTCACTCATTACGGAGCCTGGATTTTTGCTAAAATTCTATTGATAATTTCTTCTGATGAAATTTCTTCTGCTTCCGCCTCGAATGTAAGACCAATTCTGTGTCTCAAGACATCTTTAGCCAATTCTTTGACATCTTCAGGAATCACAAATGCTCTTCCTTTCAAAAATGCGTGCGCTCTTGATGCAATAGCTAAATTGATTGACGCTCTTGGAGAAGCTCCGAAACTTATATAATTTTTCAGTTCTGAAAGACCATAATTTTCTGGAAAACGCGTTGCAAAAACCATATCCAGAATATATTTTTCGATCTTTTCATCAAGATAAATCTGATTGATTAATTCTTTAGCAGCCACAATATGCTCAAGCGAAATCACAGGCTTCACAGTCGGCTGATGAGAAGTTGAAACCATTCTCATAACAGTTCTTTCATCCTCAAATTTAGGATAATCAATCGTGCATTTCAACATAAAACGGTCGCTTTGAGCTTCCGGCAACAAATAAGTACCCTCCTGATCGATCGGGTTTTGAGTTGCCAATACCAAAAACGGCTTTGGAAGTTTCATCGTTTCGTCACCAATGGTAACTTGCTTTTCCTGCATTACTTCCAACAAAGCAGACTGCACTTTTGCAGGTGCACGGTTGATCTCATCCGCCAATACGAAATTGGCAAATACAGGTCCTTTTTTGATGGAAAAATCATTATCTTTTACATTATAGATCATGGTTCCTACAACATCTGCAGGAAGTAAATCCGGAGTAAACTGAATTCGTGAAAATTCGCCATGAACAGCATCGGCCAGCGTTTTGATTGCTAAGGTTTTTGCCAAGCCGGGAACCCCTTCCAAAAGAACGTGACCATTCCCCAGAAGCCCTACCAAAAGGCGGTCTATCATATATTCCTGCCCAATAATAACCTTGTTGATTTCCTGTCTCAGGAGAGAAAAAAAGTAGTTTGCTTCTTTTACCTGTTCCGTCAATTGACGAATATCTTCAGCTTGATTGATCTCTGACATAGCTTAAAATTAAATAATGGGTAAATTTCCAATAAATACTTGCATTAATCAACACAATGAATGCCATTTTTGAGTTAAAGTTTGTTAAATATTCCAGCATTAATGCGAGATTCAAAAATTATGAATTGATTTTTTAATTAATAATTTGCCTTAAAAGATTATTATTTGAGTATAATTCCAGATAAAGTTTAGAAATTAAAGACAAAAAAAACGCTATGAAATCTCATAGCGCTCTATTTTATTTTTCACCTATTTAGTTACAGCTGAGTAATTGTAATGGTAAAAGCACCTTCCGGAACATCTATCGTTTCCTCATAAGATCCTACATTGATAAAATACGTAGTTCCTGGTGTAGTTGTAATAGTAGCCGTTTCTGCTCCAGCGGCACCGTAGTTATCTACATTTGCCACACATGAGAAAGCACCACAAGCACCACTATAAACATCTAATTGCGGATCAAAAGTACTACCCGTAGGCATTGCTACTTTAATTGTATATTGATTGCCATCTCCATTTATTTTAAACCAAAGTCCATCGTTCATAGCATCAGGGCAAACAGCAATATTTCCCGCATTATTAGTAGCAGCAATTGCATCATTTTGAGTATATGTATATGGGAAAGCTGACGCCAAAAATGCACCAGAACAAGCATCATTTGCAGGAACCGGAGGAAGTGTTTTAAATAAAATTTCAGAACAAGCAGATGATTCAGTACCACCAGAA
>DKLU01000468.1 GCA_002455915.1 Chryseobacterium sp. UBA6632 | reverse complement strand
CAACTCAAGCCAATAGTGGTGACCATACTCCTTACTTTTCTTACTTTTATAAAGAAATTTTTCGTACAAACTTTCGATTGCTAAAGAATTCTGAATATACTTTTTTATCCTTGTATGATATGTACTCATGCTATCTACATATCTTATCATTTGAAATTTATTTTCATATTCTCCGGTTACTCTAAAAAGGGCGGTAAATTTATCTTGAATCTCTTTTTTTTCCAAGAAATCATTATGTCCAATCTTTAAATTATTGTTAATTAGATAAAACAGGTAGATGTGAGATAATGTTTTAGCATTACCAAAATTAATCTTGTTTTTTCCGATACTAATTTGACCATATTTATCAACTGAAATTGTTTCCGTGAAATTTAAACTTAAATCATAGTTGTCTGTTATTCGATTTCTAATTATTGTTAGGGTACTTTTGATTTGATTAAGGGTTGACTCGTCATTTCTTCTTTCAATAAATCTTTCCTGACAATTTTTACAAATGTAACCGGAAAGTATTTTGGCATAAATTTCAGATCTATTTCTACCGTAATCGTTTATACATCCCTTAGAATTGAAATGTATTTCTTCCATCAATTCAGTTGATCCTAAATTTAGCTGTGATAAAGATTGGAATATATTTTCGATAATTTGGTGAGCAATTGCAAGATATGATCTATCTTCTGTAATCTCTTCCCAATCGTTAGAGTTGATTGCGATATTTTTAAAAACAAATGCACTATACCATGACTCTTTTCCTTCTAATGTAATTGCCTTGGGTTTTTCGATGTTTTTTGATGTAATTAAAACACCGTAATCTTCATAAACATTATTTTCACCTTTTAATTTATTACAAATTTCTGAGATAGATTCAAGTGTAAGATATCTACTCTTTTTATATAAATTATAGTAATCTGTTGATGACTTGTACGATAAAATTTTGAATTTTAATGAACCCTTACTTTTGTTGAACATATCAACAATTACAGAGATATCTTCTCTAAGGTGGTCATCTAATGTGAATAGGTAAATAGTCATTTACTTTTTTTTTGAAAAATAGCCAGAATATTAAACTTATGCAAATCCAATAAAGTGCTAAAAACTGCTAAAGTTTATTCTTTTTTTTGGTTTTTCATTTTTTTGCGGTTATATTTTTACTGAGGACGGTTATCCGAAATCATAAACTTCCCTAAACAGTACAATAATGGAAGAAAAAATATTTAAATATTCTATAAGTAAAAGAATATTCAACGAGAAATTGGAGGATGGTTTGTTTAAAACTATTTATAACTCAATGATTCCAATAAAATCAACAATAGAAGACTTTTCGAAATTAATTTTAAAGCCTGAGGCACACAGTTGGTGTGGTGGTACATTTTCAGGATTAATAAGTGATAATAACTGGATTGAATCTTCGATAATTGGGATGGACTTCGATAAAGGAGAAATAACACTAGAGGAAGTGTATTATAAATTCAAAGAATTTGATATTATCCCAAATCTTCATTACGATACGTTCAGTAGTTCGGAACATCTGCATAAATTCAGGGTGGTTCTCTTTTTTGACACCCCCATTACATGTAAGAGAATTTACACAAAGATTTTGATTACTTTGGAAAAGTTATTCTACACGGATCCTAACTGTAAAAACCCTTCTAGGATTTTCTATGGTGGTACGAATGTTCATATAACTAATAAAATTCCCCTCTCTTTAGAATATTTCATACAATTTATTGATATAAATACAATTGCCAGAGATCGTAATCTTACTAGAAGAATTACAGATACCAGTTCAATTGATGCTAATTTTTGTAAACCCTTATATTCTAATAATAAGAATATACATTTTTTAGCATCACAAAATAAATTAAATTGTACTTCTTTGGCAGGGGAAAAAGTAATTAATTGGGATAAGGCGTGTGAAAAAATAAAAATATTAAACGATTTCAATAGTGGAAAATGGTTATATCATCAAGAATTATTAGGATTGGCAACCAATCTCATGTATGTGAAGGGAGGATTAAAGAAGATGAAATCCATCATGAATAATTTTAATAAATCTGGTAAAACGGAGTATTCCAAAAATAACTTTGCCATATTACCTTATGTAAAACTTAAAGAATATAATCCGATTCCAGTTCATAGGTTTTCATCCCATCAGGAAGATCAGGATATTCATGATATTATAACAGAAGTTCGCAATATCCGAGGACATATCGAGGTCATAACACCGGTACAGAATATAAGTCTCAAAGAGGCGGAGGAAAAAATGATTTCAAAATTCAATGAGGTAATTTCAAATGAAGAAACAGGTAAAACCTATATTTTCTCACTGCCAACCGCCATCGGTAAAACTCGGTTGCTTGAAAATGTGGAAAAAAGTATTGTTGCCTTACCGACCAATCATTTGAAAAATGAAATAACGGAAAGAATGAATGTTTCATATACTTATTCACCGGATTCGATTCAATTTAATGATCCCTTTCTTAATAAAAAAATTGAATATTTTTATCAGATCGGATTACCGAAAAAATCAATGAAAATCATACGAAATATTGCGGAAGGAAAATATTCATCCAACAAGGAAGATGTACAGTTGGCGATAGATTACTGTTATCAACTCGACCTGTGTGATAATCCAGACATAACCGTTTTATCTACACACAAAAGAATAATAAATTCTGATTCTCTTTTGCACAACACCGTAATTTTTGATGAAGACCCACTCAATACTTTAATTGAAATAAAAACAACTTCAGTCAAAGATATAGTTGGAGTGCAGTATCTCTACACGCCTTTAAAGTCGGTAACCGATCATCTTTTAGGTCTTAAAGAGGGGATTTATGAAACGCCATTATTTAATATAGATGAGGATGATTTATTTAAATTTATTGATGATAAAAGAATATTGGAAACCAATGTGTTTGATTTCCTCAACAGTAAATTCTTTATCAAACATGAAGATTCTATTCATTATATTATGAAAAAGGAATTACCGGAAAACACAAAGAATATTATCCTTTCAGCGACCATTCCAATTGAGTTTTATAAGAAATTGTATCCAAATATTGAATTTGAATCTATTAACATAAGAAATGTGGAACAGGTTGGAAAGGTAGTCCAATATACCGGACGTTCATGTTCAAGAAGTGGTCTGGAAAGATATGGGAAAAGCATAAGTGACGAAGTTGGTGATAAAACAGTCATTACCTTTCAAAAACTCAAAGGATTATTTAATAATCCAACACAGGATATCCATTTTGGGAACTGTTCCGGATACGATTATCTTAGTGGTAAAGACTTGACCGTTGTTGGAACACCACACCGAAATAATATTGAATACTTTCTTCTTGCCAAATTAATGGGAGTAAAATTCGATTACTTTAACTCACCATTCCGGTACCAAAAAATTGAATATAACGGTTTTAAGTTTATGTTCAATACTTTTGATAATGAAGATCTCAGGAAAATTCAACTACCATTAATAGAATCAGACTTGATACAGGCAGTTGGAAGAGCCAGAACTTTAAGAAATGAATGTATAGCAGAAGTTTATTCCGGTCTTCCATTATCAATAGCAGACGAATTTATCATCAAAAAGAAATCTGCGTAATTATCAAAAGTCCAATTTCCAGACAAAAAAATGGAAAAATTTTTATTTTTATTTTTGGGGTCTATTTTTTTTTAATAAAGTTTTTTCCGGTTTAAATTTAAATCTTGCAAAGTCAGATTTCTGAACCAAAAATCGGAAAAATTTTATTTTTAAAATGGGTTTTACAAAAATCTCAAAGTAATAAACCTAAGATTACGTGTACACATTCGAGCTTGGTTTTTCAAGGTTCTATATACCCACAGGGGCAAGGGGGGATTTGATACCCAGGGCTCCCGGGGGCTATAGTAAATTTGATATATCCGGACTACAGAATTACTTTGTCCAAATAAGTAAAATAAATTTTCTATCTGGACATAAAGCGGTTACATGCGCAATTACAGCTCCAGACTTCTACAGGACCTGCACTAAAGATTATTTTGCTCGACAGTTTACTGCAGTAACCGAAATCTTGAGAGCTTAATTTTATTTTGCTCTCCAACTATTAAATCTAGACTTACAGGTGATAATAATCTTGATACATATTATTCTGCACTTTCTGCGGTCTAATAAATTAATATAAAAAGGAAATCCTTTCAAAACGCTAAATAGTGCTAAAAGCGTAGGCAGAACGGCACTTTTGCGGTAAATTTAATTTAGAATATAAAATACAACAAAATGAGAGTTAAATATAACAGAGTTTCAACGTTGATGCAGACCGGAAACAGATTTGAAGCTCATAAGGAAAAATACGATTTGGTTTTATTAGACAAAATTTCAGGATCTATAAGTTTTAAAGATCGCCCCAAATCCAAGGAGTTAATACAACTGGTAGAAGAAGGTATGGTGAACGAAATTGTGGTGGAAGAATTATCAAGACTTGGAAGGAATACCGGCGACGTTATCCGAACTCTCGAATGGTTGGAAGAAAAGGAAATTAATGTTGTAGTTCGGAACATGGGTCTTCAATCGCTACCAAATGGAATTAAGAATCCAGTATGGAAAATGATCTCTACAATTATGTCATCGCTGTACCAAAATGAGTTGGAGTCAATACGTCATCGCTGTATGACCGGTCGTATGGTCGCTGTTCAGCAAGGAAAAATTTTTGGCCGCCCCACCGGGTCTAATGAAAGTGATGCAACCTTTATTAATAAACCAAAAAATAAAAAGGCATTGGAATATCTGAAGAAAGGAAGAACTTTGAGAGAGATTGGGAAACTTCTTGAAATCTCAACCAAAACAGTACAAAAAGTGAAAAAGGTTGCTATAAAACTTGAAATGATTTAAAGATAATCCATTGGTTTTACCCTTATTTTTTGAATTTTTCAAAAAACTAGCAATTGCTTGTTAAACGGGACGGTATTTTTCGGTGCAAAATAATATTGTTTTTTTGTAAGAAAATCTAATAACCACTGTTTAACGTCCCCAGATTAAGATTTTAGAATTTCCGGTTTAAATTTAAAT
>DKLU01000467.1 GCA_002455915.1 Chryseobacterium sp. UBA6632 | reverse complement strand
AAATTAGAAATTAGAAATTAATTTTGCTAAACCCTAAACCCTAAACCCTAAACCCTAAACCCTAAACCCTAAACCCTAAACCCTAAACCCTAAACCCTAAACCCTAAACCCTAAATGTCAAAAATAGAAATAGCATGCTTTAATCCTGAATCAGCCATCATTGCTTTTGAAAACGGAGCAGACAGAATTGAGTTGTGCGACGGACTGAGCGAAGGCGGAACAACACCGGATTTTGAAACAGCAAAACAGTTAAGAGAAAAAATTAACATTCCGATTTTTGTGATGATTCGTCCTCGTGGCGGAGATTTTACATATTCTAACACGGAGTTTGAACAAATGAAATCGGATTTAATTCAGTTAAAATCACTACATGTAGATGGTTTCGTTTTCGGAATTTTAGATAAAAATGATGAGGTTGATGTTGAACAGAATAAAGAGTTGGTTGAATTGGCGAAACCCTATCCATGTACTTTTCACCGTGCTTTCGACAGAGCAAAAGATTTAGAAAATTCTTTGGAAAAAGTCATTGAATGTGGTTTTAAAACAATTTTAACCTCAGGACAAAGACCAAACGTTTCAGAAGGTAAAGAAAACCTGAAAAAGCTGGTTGAATTATCCAACGGAAGAATCGAAATTCTTGTCGGTGGTGGACTTCGTTCAACGAATATTGAAGAACTTCGAGAGTTTACGAAGGCAGGATATTTTCATTCTTCTGCAATTACTGATGGCGAGGCTTTTGCAAATGCGGATGAAGTGATTGCTTTGAAGAGTAAATAAATATTAAAAAAATATACGTTTAGTTTGTCATTCAGAACGAAGCGAAGCGTAGTGAAGAATCTAAACTTAATATTCTTAAAACTAAACTTTAATCTTAATGGTTTAGATTCTTCCTTCGTCAGAATGACAAGCATTCCGTTAAATACCAATATAACTCAAATTATTGATGAAAAAAACTGTATTTTTTGCGTTTCTTTTTATACAAACCCTAATCAATGCTCAGTTTTCTGAGCGAAATTTATCCATCGAAAAATGGCAATTCAAAAACGCTAAGGAAAATAAATGGCTTACCGCCACGGTTCCAGGTACAGTACATCTGGATTTGATGAATAACAAAATTATTCCCGATCCGTACAAAGATGAAAATGAAAAAAAAGTACAGTGGATTGAAAATGAAGATTGGGATTATCAGACGTCATTTAATATTTCTTCAAACGAATTAAAAAATGAAAATATTGAATTGGTTTTTGAAGGATTGGATACATTTTCTGAAATTTATATAAACGGAAAATTACTGCAAACCACTGATAATATGTTCAGGAAATGGAAAATTCCTGTTAAGCAAAATTTTAAAATTGGTGAAAATATTTTACAGATTAAATTTAAATCGGCAATAAATATTGGAAAAGAATTAGCCAAAAAAGTTCCGTTTACAATGCCTGAAACACCGAGAAGTTTTGTGAGAAAAGCTCAGTATCAGTTTGGATGGGATTGGGGACCAAGATTGGTGACGGCGGGAATCTGGAAAGAGGTAAAATTAAATTTCTGGAATCAGGCCAAACTTGAAAACGTAAAAATTGAACAGAGAATTGTAAAAAAACAAGAAGCAGATTTAAAAATTCATGCTGAAATTTTTGCAGAAAAAGAAGGAAAATATAGTTTTTTAATTAATGGAAAATCTCAAAGTATTAATTTAAAATTAGGATTAAATCAAGTTTCGATTCCCTATCAGATTCAGAATCCAAAATTATGGCAACCCAACGGTTGGGGAGATCCTAATTTGTATCAATTAAAAATTTTATTACAAAAAGATTCAAAAATCATTGCCGAAAAATCTGAACGAATTGGATTGAAAACAATTGAATTAATTCAGGAAAAAGATGTAAAAGGAAAATCTTTTTACTTTAAAGTTAATGGAAATCCAATGTATGCAAAAGGTACGAACTGGATTCCGTCTGACAGTTTCACACCAAGAATTACCAAAGAAAAATATCAAAAGCTGATCAAAGATTCTAAAGAAGCGAATATGAATATGATTCGCATCTGGGGAGGCGGAATTTACGAAGATGATGAATTTTACAAAGCTTGTGATGAGAACGGAATTTTGGTTTGGCAGGATTTTATGTTTGCAGGAAACTTTTATCCGGCAGATGAAGATTTTCTTAATAATGTAAAAGAAGAAGTAAAATATCAGGTAAATCGGCTTCAGAATCACGCATCATTAGCCTTATGGTGTGGAAATAATGAAATTGATGAAGCCATTGTGAATTGGGGATATCAGAAACAGCTTAATTATTCTAAAGAAGATTCTTTACAAGTTTGGAAAGATTATAAAAAGCTTTTTCATGAAGTTGTTCCCAATGCAATTCATGAAGTTGCTTCAAAAGACAAATCGATTTATTGGCCAAGTTCGCCATCCATCGGTTGGGGACATAAAGAAAGCTTAACCGAAGGAGATTCACATTACTGGGGTGTTTGGTGGGGCGAGCAGCCATTTGAAATCTTTAATGAAAAAGTTCCGAGGTTTGCGTCTGAATATGGTTTTCAGGGAATGCCAACGTTGGAAACTACAAAATCAATGTTTTCAGGAAAACCGGATTTAAGTTTACAGAACGAAACAATTAAAGCACACGAAAAACATTCGAGAGGTTGGGAAATCATTGATAATTATATGAAACGGGATTATAAGATTCCCACTGATTTTGTGAAATATAATTACGTTTCTCAATTGCTTCAGGCTCGTGGAATGCAGGTTGCCATCGAAGCGCATCGCCGCGCAAAACCTTACAATATGGGAACTTTGTATTGGCAATTAAATGATTGTTGGCCGGTGGTTTCATGGTCGTCGATTGATTACTTAGGAAACTGGAAAGCATTGCATTATCAGGTGAAAAGAAGTTTTGAAAACCTTTTAATCTCGGTTGAAGAGAAAGAAAAAACGTATGTAATTTATTTCATTAATGATTTATTAAATGATATAAAAGGTAATGCTGAATTAGAATTATTAAATTTTGAAGGCAAGGTTTTATGGTCAATGGATACTGTCAATATTGTAGAAGCCAATTCAAGCAAAAAACAGTTTGAAATAAAGAAAGAAGATTTTACAAAGTTCGATTTGTCTAAAGCGGTTTTAAAAATTAGTTTTAATACTACGGATAAAAAATCCGAAAAATTATTCTACTATAACAGACCAAAGGATTTAAACCTTTCAAAGCCAGCTATTCAGATCAAAAAAATATCCCTAACCGAAATTGAAGTTTCAACAGATGTTTTGGCGAAAGATGTTTACCTAATTGGAGATACTCATTTTAGTGATAATTTCTTCGACTTGCTTCCGAAGACCTCTAAAAGAATCATACTTTCTAAACCTTTGGAAAAAGTTGAGGTGATGAGCTTGTTTGATACAATGAATTAACATATTTAAAGCTTCAGGGTTTTCAAAACCTTGAAGCTTTCTTTTAAAAAATTAAGTTGTTTCCAAAAATCAGCCGTAAATTTGTCCCTTATCTAAAAAAGCTATGGTAAATTTTGTTTTGATCGCGGTATGTATTTTGGCAGGAATGATCTTCAAAGCAACAAAATCTATCCATCCCGATGCTCACAAAGGTATTAATACATGGATTCTCTACCTTGCGCTTCCGGCGGTTTCATTCAAATACCTTCCGAAAGTTCATTGGAGTACCGAAATGCTTTTTCCTATTGCTGCAACGTTTCTTACTTCGGTTTTCTGCTTTTTCTTCATGATGTTTTACAGCAAAAGAAAAGGATATTCAAGGCGGTCGAGAAGCACCTTGGAATTGGTAAGCGGCTACAGCAATACCTCATTTTTAGGCTTTCCGTTGGTTTCCGCTTTTTATGGCGAAAGTCTTTTAAGCATTGCTATTATCTGTGATCAGACCATGTTTTTTTCACTGTCAACATTGGGAATGATTGCTGCATTAAAGGGAGGAAGCAAATCCGGAGAAGTAAGCGCAAAATTTATATTAAAGAGGTTGATAACTTTTCCGCCGTTGGTGGGTTGTATCGCGGCATTGGTCTTATCTCAGTTCATCGATTTTACTTCAGCAGAACCGTTTTTCGACAAACTGGCGGCAACAGTAAGTCCGTTAGCATTATTTTCTGTCGGATTACAATTAAAATTCAACGGCTGGAAGAAATTAATTCCGCAAATGTCAACATCGATGTTTTATAAATTGATTCTTGCTCCTGCCATTACGCTTGGCTTAGCTTTTCTGTTTGGAATAAAGGGAAATATTGCTAAAATAACCATTTTTGAGTCTGCCATGCCGGCTGTTTTGACTTCCAGCATTATCGCCGAGCAATTCAGGTTAAATACAAAACTCACAAATTTAACCATCGGATTTAGTATTATTGTGGGACTTTTTACTTCAGCAATTTGGTATTATATTATTGAGTATCTATTTTAATCCAAACTTGTCATTTCGAGAAAGGAGAAATCTATTATTTTCAATCATTTAAACTTCCATCATCCATCTTTCAACTTCCAGCAATTTTTTCAGGAGCTATTTCCGGCTTTTCACTATATCTTTTGGGTTACGGGCTCCGCTTCGCTGCGCCCGCAACCCAAAAGGATGCCGTTGCAATCCGGGCTAGGGTGGAAGTCATTCTTAAAACATTTGTCATTGCGAGCAAAGCGAAGCAATCTCTACAATTCAAGGAAAAGAAAAAACTATCATTCGGAATGAAGTCAGGTTGTAAAAAACATCAGGTCATTTGCTGAGTGAAACTCCCTTGCGAACGAAAAATTTTTTCAATAAAAATAACAAAAACTTTACGCTTTTTGCGTTAAATAGATTCTTCACTCCACTTCATTTCGTTCTGAATGACAATAATGCAGCTATATTCACCACAAATTAAACTTAGTTAAATAAAACGCCTTTTTGAACTTAAAAATGGATAGTAGTCAAAAAAAAACTTAGTGTTCTTTGCGTTCAAAAAAGCAAAAAAATTGCAGTTCACAAAAGAAAAAATTAATTTTACATTTTAAAAATTTCTCTTGAATTACGCTCAAATTGTTTTACCGTTAAACTTAAAAGGATCTTTCACTTACAAAGTTCCCGAAGAATTAATCTCTGATATTCAAATCGGGATGCGGGTTTTGGTTCCGTTTGGCGGTAAGAAAATTTATACTGGAATTGTTTTTGAGCTTCATGACAAAGAACCGATTGAGTTTGTCGCGAAAGAAGTCATCAGTATTTTGGATGACCAACCGATTGTTCCTCAAGAGCAGATCAAATTCTGGAACTGGCTTTCAGAGTATTATTTATGTGGATTGGGAGAAATTTATCGTTTTGCGTTTCCGTCTTCTTTAAAGCTGGAAAGCGAAACCTATTTAAAATTAAAGCCCAATGTAAAAGTTGAATTTGAAAATCTCGACGTCAACGAAATGTATCTTATTCAGGCATTGGAAGTGCGTCAGTTGATTAATTTAACGGATATTGAAGCATTCATTCCGAAGAAAGATATCATCAAGACCATCAATTCGTTGATTGATTTGCAATATATTGAAATTGATGAAAAAATTGCTGAAAAATACAAGGCAAAAGAAGTTGCTTATGTGAAAATCAATGATGAGGTTTTACAAAGACAAAATCTTACGGAAATCCTTTTATCATTAAAAAGAGCGCAGAAGCAGAAAGATCTTTTCCTACATATTTTAGAAAAGCAGACTGAAAATCCAGATTTGCATATCAAAAAATCAGAACTTTTTGAAGACGGATATTTTGGAAGTTCACATTTTAAGGCTTTGGTTGATAAAGGTTTGGTTGAAGAATATTATATGCAGAAAGACCGGATAGAAAGCTATGAAGGCGAAATTGAGGAATTGGAAGAACTTTCGGAAGCGCAAAAATCGACAAAAATAGAAGTCGATGAAGCTTTTGAAGAAGGTAAAAATGTGCTTCTTCATGGCGTTACTTCTTCAGGAAAAACACATATTTATTTAGAGAAAATTGAAGAATGCATTCAGGAAGGCAAAAATGTACTTTTTTTGCTTCCTGAAATCGCTTTAACTAAACAAATTACTCAACGTTTAGAAAAAAAATACGGTCGACAGCTTGGTTTTTATCATCAGAAACTAACCGATTTTGAGCGCGTGGAAGTCTGGAGAAGAATTCGTCAAAATGATATTAAAATCCTGATTGGAACACGAAATGCGCTGTTTTTACCTTTTCAGAATTTAGGTTTAATTGTCGTAGATGAAGAGCACGATTCTGCTTACAAACCGAGAGAAGTTTCACCTTATTTTAATGCAAAAGATGCCGCTTTGGTTTTTGGACATTTTTACGGAGCGAATGTGATTTTAGGTTCTGCAACGCCTTCAGTTGAAAGTTATTACAATGCCCGAAAGGATAAAATGAAATATGTTTTTCTTGAAGAACGTTTCGGAAATGTAAATCTTCCTGAATATGAACTGATTAATTTTAAAGAAGCTCAGGATTCTAAAAAAGTTTCGGGAAATTTTTCTTTGTATTTAATTGATGAAATTAAGAAAGTTGTAGACGAGAAAAATCAGGCAATTGTTCTTCATAACCGCCGTGGTTATGCGAATGTTGTTGAATGTGAGACTTGCGGTTACGTGAATTATTGTTCGAATTGTGACGTGGTGATGACTTATCACAAAGCTGCAAATGAAATGAAATGCCATTATTGCGGTCAGAGAGCTTCAAAACCAAAGACTTGCCCGAAATGTCATTCTGAAAATTTGAACGAAAGAGGAGTAGGAGTTGAGCAGATTCATGAAGAAGTTGTCAAATTATTTCCTGAAAATGAAGTAGATAGAATGGATGTAGATTCCATGCGAAAGAAATTTGCCTACGAAAAATTATACGAAAAAATTGAAGATAGAGAAACGGATATTGTCGTTGGTACTCAAATGATTTCCAAAGGATTGGATTTTGAGCATATTGAATTGGTGGCGATTCCGAAAGCAGATTCTATGTTGTATGTTCAGGATTTCAGAGCGGAAGAAAGAGCTTATCAACTGATTACACAGGTTTCCGGAAGAGCGGGAAGAGTTTCGGGGAAAGGAAAAATTTTAATTCAGACTTTTAATCCGGATCATTCTGTTTTTCAATTAATTAAAATGAATAATCCAGCTAAGGTTTATAAATATATTTTAACGGAAAGACAAAAATTCCATTATCCGCCGTTCACAAAATTAATTATGATTGAGCTGAAACATAGACGAGAAGACAAAGTAAACCGCGCTTCTCAGTTTTTAGGTTCAATTTTAAGAAAATATCTGCCTGAAGATTGTGTTTTAGGCCCTGAAAAAGCACAGATTGCAAGGCTAAATAATTTGTATCAGTTTCAAATTATGCTTAAACTTCCGAGAGGGAAAAAGTATGAGGAATATAAGAAGCTGGTTTTGTTAAGTCTAACAGAATTTGAAGAAATTACTGCTTATCAAAGCATTAAAAAAGACGTTTTTGTAGATTTTTAACAATTTTTAACAAACTTTATAGCCTTTTATAATAGTCTACTAAACTACTATATAACAATATTTTCTACTTTTGACCGTTGATTATATGTTTGGAAATTTAATTTTCAATTTAACCCATTGATTTTTACTTTATCCAAAATATATAGCAAAATGAAAAAATAGATGGTAAATTTCAGAAAATATATTTCAAGCGCCGCGGTACTGGCTTCAGGATTTTTCCTTGCCCAGTCTACCGTATCTACAGTTCTATATTCTCAGGCTTACGACAATCAAAAGAGCAGTTTAAACTTACCTTCTCCCATTACTTCAATGGTGGAGAAAACTATTTTGTCGCCTAAAGAACTTGTAGACATTAATGTAAACACAATGATGGCAGATCCCGTGCTTAAAAATGCAACCTGGGGATTTGTAGTGTACGACCCGAAAACGAAGAAAGTAATCTCTTCGTACAACGAAACCAGCCCTTTGGTTCCGGCTTCTACCACGAAATTATTAACCACAGAAACCGCGATGAATCTGTTGGGTGAAAATTACCGCTGGATGACTCAGTTGGAATATTCAGGAACGGTGGATGAAAATGGAGTTTTGAACGGAAATCTTTATATCGTAGGTAGCGGAGACCCTTCTTTGGGAACCAATAAAGCGGGAGCTGCGCCGTACAGAGATATTGTTTCAGACTTCGTAAGCGGAATTTCTCGCGAAGGAATCAAAAAGGTAAACGG
>DKLU01000320.1 GCA_002455915.1 Chryseobacterium sp. UBA6632 | reverse complement strand
TATTTCTCACTTACGTCTCGATCAAGCCAGGCTCTCCAAAAAATTACAATAAGCGCCAGCAGACCAAATCCAACACCTATCCAAGGTGTAACGGATATTCCATACTGACCAATAAACCAACCTCCGGTAGCAGTGCCTAATGAAACTCCCAGATTTCCAAATGAGGTCTGCAAACTATTCGCAAATTCCTTGGCGTCAGATGCTGCCGAGACCATGTGCCCGACACCTATCAGGAAACAAGGTCCGTACATAATTCCCCAAAATCCCACCACTACTGCTATGCTGAGCATTGAGCCATCTGTATATTGAAATGCAAATGGAAGAAGAAACGTACCGGCAAGGAAAAACAAAGTGGTCCAGATCATATACTTCCCTAATAAGCGACCTGCCAAAAAGTTTGAGATCACACCCATTACACCAAATAATAAAAGCATATAACTGATCTCCTGTGTACTTAATCCTTTCTCTTTCGACAAATAATCTGCAAAATAACTGTATGAGCAGAACCATGCAGTGATTAGCAGTAGATTTACTGACGTTCCAGCAATGAACTTTGGTCTTGTCAAAATACCCAATTGGCTTTTATAAGACCTCACTTCTTGATCAGGCATCGAAGGCAAATATTTATAAATGCTGATCAGTGTTATCAAGATCAATAATCCTTGAATAACGTAACTCCACTGCCAGGAATAGATACTTGCTATAAATGTGGTGAAAGGGATCAAAGTTACCTGAGAAAGTGCAATTCCACCGATAATAATACTGGTCAATCTCATCTGCATTTGAGGAGAAGCATCTTTGGTCGCAGCTGCAATGACCATTGAAAAGAAAGCCGGATGCAGAAATGTTGGCAATATTCTAAGTATTATCAGCAACCAGAAGGGTGGGCTGAAACTTGAGAAGAAATTTGAGATCAAGAACAATCCAAGAGCATACATCATAATTTTCTTCTTGTCAAATTTTGAAAGATACAATACCATAAATGGCCCTGTAAGCGCAATCGTTAATGCGAATGCACTTAATAAGTAGCCTGCCGTTGCTATATTTATTTTGTAATAGTCAGCGATCTGAGGCAAGATGCCGATGACACCAAATTCTGTACTGATGATTCCGATAACGCCGAGACATCCCATATACGCTATCTTTTTATTGAGATTTAAACTCATATTAAACTGAGCGGTTTAAAAAAAGGTTAAAAAAATATTGTTTGTTATTATTTACTTGAAAATGCTGTTATAATTAGGCTTTGATCATTTTGATCAAGGTTTCAATCATATCGTAGATGGTCTTGCGGTTTTTGTTCAAAGCATAATTTTTGAAAAGTGCGCTGGAAGAACCGGAAAGAAAAGCAGCCGTCAATTTTGGATCGAGATCACCTTTTATACAACTTTGCTCCTGCCCTTTCTCTATAATTTCAAAATAGATCTTTTCGATCTTTTTTTCATTGCCAGCCAACAACATTCTGACATCTTCATCAGTCAAAGCTACTTCAAAGGCTATTTTAACAGCCAGACATGTTCTTTCCTCGCTTATGCTCTGGTCAATTGCTAACCGTAATGTCTTTCTTAATGTTTCAATGGCATCGGATTGCGAATCATTTAAGACACTTTCATATTCTGAAACCTTAGACTTCATATACTTGGTCAGGCATTTAATGAGCAGCGCTTTCTTATCTCCGTAAGTAGGATAAATACTGCTTCGGTTGATTCCCATACCATTTTCAAGGTCTGTGATAGAAGTGGAATGAAATCCCTGTTTCCAGAAAAGTTCCAGCGCAACGCCCAATTTTTGCTCGTAATCAAATTCTTTGTTCCTTCCCATAATGTTGCAAAGGTAAATAATAAACTGTTCGGTTTAAAATAAATATTAAATTATTTTTAGATACTATAAACCTACCAAAGAACCATCTTTAACAATTTCCCAAGTTTAAATAGTGTAATTTAAATACTACTTAACACCATCAAAATATTATCTATATCTGCTAATAAATGGTTTGAATAGAGTCCTGCCAAGTTCACAAGAAAGTTCAAAACAGAAGTTTAAATTTTAAACTCAACTCTTGCAAATTCCAGCAAAAATTCCTAGTTTTACTAAGTAAAATTCAAATTAGGATTTTAGCACTTTTTTACAAATGTCCTATTTGAGGCCATTCACGAAGATGCTACAGCGAAACGCTTATCAATAAAGGGATGACGGGAGGGTACAAAATCCCTCACTCTCCGCTAAAAAAGGGTCTTCATCAAGAAGACCCTTTTTTCATTTATTAATAATCTTTTTTTACTTGAATCAATTACAAGATTGGGGAAATTAGTTTCACAAAACCGTTCCTATTATAAAATTTATCTATCTTCTCCCCAAATTTTGGAATTGATCCTTTTCACTCAATCTCCTTAATCAAGCGAAAAGTAAGATTAATTCTTGGTTTTATTATCTTCAAAGACTTCGCAATTCTATGCTCCCAGTTTTGCTGCAGATCGCCTTTCATAATCAATAAAGAACCGTGGTGAAGTGGTAAACTATATTTTTTTTGATGGTCATCAACCTTTCTGAAATCAAAATTTCTTGTCTGTCCCAGACTCACAGAAGCGATAACCGGCCGATTGCCCAACTCGCTTTCTTTATCGCGATGCCATGCTACGGAATCATTTCCGTCCCGATACAAATTCAACAAAACAGAATTGAATTTATAGCCGGAAAATTTTTCGATTTTAAGCTTTAAGTTTAATAATTCTGGAGACCATTGATTAACCAAAAATTTGTTCCCACCTAAATGGTAAAATTTATTTTCATTGCCGTACCAAGCCGTTAAACGGGGAGTCAGAACCGTTTTATCATACATTTTTTGAGAATTCTGTTTCCAAGGCGTTTCGTTCAGAAGTTTTTCTTCCAGCCTTGATGCTTCTTTTTCGGATAAAAAATGGTTGGTATATTCTAATAATTCCTCCGGAAACTGGTAAAAATCATCGGAATTGAATAAACTTAACTGACTCACTATTTTTAATTGAATTTATTTTTCTTTTAGATCTTTATTGATCTTTTTTTCTGCATTTTTCGCTTTCTTTTCCTGAGCTTCCCTTATTTTACGTTGCTCTCTTCTCGATTTTTTTTCTGCTCTTCGTTCTTCGCGAATTACTTTATTCGATTTTTTATTGTAAAGCGCATCAATAATCCCCTGCCCTGTTTTGCTGAAAATCTTTACTTTTGGCTTTTCATGAGTACCTGTTACTACGATCGGGAAACCAATCCATCCGCCGGGTGGCAGCCCAACCCTCACTTGAAGATCCAACAATCCGTTAAAGCTTGTTGTTCCGCTGATCGATGGTCTTAATACAGAAACTTTAAACGTGAATTTATCTACATGAATCAAATTATTTTTGATATGTGTTTCAATATTTACCCCTTTCATATCAGGATCATTAAAGGCTTTCGAACCAATATTATCTCCCACCGTAGAAAGCATTTTTAGATTTTTAACCTCAACATCACGAAGATTGACAACTCCACCACCTTCCAAAGAAGGATAAATCGGTGTCATATTTTTATCAAAATCTCCTTTCAGTTTATAATCCAAAGATACAATTCCTTTTACATTTTTCGCAGCAGTTGCCATTTCACGAACCATATCAATTTCTTTATACGCTTTCTGAACATCAAAATCCAACACTTTCAATGCTACATCATAATTGGCAGTTAACGGAGATTCATCCTGATAACGGGCATCAATATTCATGCGGCTTCCGATAATATCAAACGAAGTATTTTTAAGATAAACCTGCCCTTTATTTACGGAAGCAGTTCCTTTAAGATGATTTAAACCTAACCCTTTAAACTCAACTTTTTTAGCATTAGCGACTAAAGAGACATCCAGATTTTTCGGAATAATAACCACTCCACTGCTTTTGGGATTTTCAACTTTAGCATATTCTACATCAATAGATTTTTTAGAGTTATCACCTTCTTTCAACGACATAAATTCATCAATCAGGATATAATTTGAGTTTAAATTAAACTTTCCATGAAGCGTCCCTTTTCGTTCTATAAAATAATTAATAGTGTTCAAAAGATAGCCATTCAAAGCAAAATCTGATTTTCCATAAGTGGCAAAAAACTTTCGGAACCACATTTTTTCATTCTCAAACTGGAAATTTCCTTCCTTAATAAAAAATGATTTAGGTAAATATTCGGTGGTGGCTTTTATATTTTTTAGAATTAAATTCCCTTTATTGTCCAACTTACTATATTGCCCTTTCGTGGCATAACTTTGTCGGCCGTTTAAAGATAAATCTGCCATAATTAAACCACTCACATCGAAGCCTTTTTTAGCAAAGACTTTATAAATTCGACCTATATTTAAAACGCCTTTTACACGAACTTTATATAAAACATCTTCAAAATTTTGCAAATCTGCATTTACAAACACAGGATTTCCTTCAAAATCAAACTTAAATGGATCCAGCTTTACACCAAGGCTTTTGAAAGTACCGTCGGTATTGATAATATTGGCAACCAAATTAATATTCTGAATCGCATTCGGGTAATATTTTGTTTTTAACCAGCCATTTTTTAGGTTTAAATAACCATTTGTTTTAGGAAATAATTTTTTGTCTAAACTAAAGATTCCATCCGCTTTAATATTGGTATCCATTAATCCTCTTATATCAATATCTTTCAATCCTAAAGCTTCATCCAAGGTTTGAAGATTCACCGCACCTTTTACATCGGCCTTTATTTTCATCTCGTTAAGACCTTTAGTCGTTACAACTGCTCTGAAATTATTGTTCGGACCAAGATCAAAACTAAGTTTTTTCAAATCAATTCCAAGTTGTTCTGTGTCTAGCGATGGTAAATCTACATTCAGATCCATATTTAAATTATTCATCGGAACCGGTGCTTTTCCATTGGAAACAAAACCATTTTTTACCAATAAACGGGCTTTTAATCGCGGTTTTAGATTTTTAGGTTCACTAAAACGTCCTTTTAAATGAAAATAAAGATCACTATTTCCTTCAATCTTAGTATCTTTTGCCCAATCGAGATATTGCGGAGGCAACACAGAAATCATTTCTCGAATTGTTGTTTTTTCAGAAGCTGCTTGAATATCAAGATTATATCCATCTTTTAAAATACTTAAAAAACCTGTAAATTTTAAAGGCAATTCGTTGATTCTTAATTCGTTTTTTCTTAGAACGAAGGTTAAAGCATTGGTATTGATTCTGGTGATTAAATCTGCATGTAAAGTTTTCTGTTTAGCGTAATAAATTCTATCTAAACTAAAATCAAGCTTATTAATATCGAGATTGGTTTCAAGATCGAAAATATCTTTACTTAGACCTCCTTTTCCTGTATAATTGAGTCCTTTAGCATCAACCAAAACTCGCGCAGAATGATCGTTATATTTTACATTCCAGTTTTTAAGCTTAATTAAATCTAGTTTTATGGAAGTTCCTGAATCTGCGGTATCTTTCGGTTTATCAGAAGGTTTTGAGACATACACATTGTAATTTGCCTGCCCTTTCGTATTTACAAAAACGTTCGCATAAGCATCCGTTACATATATTTCATCTATTTTTACCTGACGGTCGAAAATAAGACTTTTAAGATTAATTCCTGCTGCTACTTCTTTGGCCGCCAATAAAGTATCTTCTTGAAATGGTTTCGAACCTTTCAACAAAAAATCATCCACGGAAACCGTAAGTGATGGAAAATGTTTAAAAAAGCTTAAATGCGTTCTTTTATAATCGAGTTTACCTGCTAAATGTTTATTGGCAAATATTTTTACCTGCTCCGAAATGGTTCCCGGAAATAAAATAGGAATAATAAACATGAGAAACAAGATGGAGGCAATGGAAATTCCCGTCCATTTCAGAATTTTCAAAATGATTTTCTTAAACCTTTCCATAAACAGATATTTTTGTGATTGATAAATTAACAGCTATCTAAAATCAAGCCATTAAGGCAGGAACATTCGGCAAAAACACCATCAAACCTCGAAATATTAAAAAATAAAACAGACTTATCTTAAGCGACAGCCTTTTTTTTTACAAGGTTAATTTTAAAAACTGCAATCTCAGAAAGCAAAATTTATATAAAGAAAGGAGGCAAAAAATCCTCCTTTCAAACTAATAACCTAAAAAGCCTATTTGACTTCTTTATATTGTGTGTGTTTTTTTATCTGCTTTTTAAGAAGCGGTTTCCAAGGTTACCATATATTAAAAATAGTTTCATCATTTGTATTGATTACAACTACAGCCTATAAACCATAGCTATAAATTATTTACCTAATTATATAAAACAAAAATTTAAAACATTAATTATTGTTTATACGGTAAATTTTATACTACAAAGTAACAATATTGCGAAATAAAATTATCTATCAAAAATGTAGATATATGTCGATGAAAAAAGCCAACTTATCACGAAGTTGGCTTTGTATTTATATTGAATTTAATATGTTTAGGATGTCCTGTTTTGCAAAACCTCTTTTATGCCTTCCAAACCTTCGCTGAATTGTGTTAAAAGAGAAATTACCTGAACCATTCGATCATTATCACCCAGACCTTTTATCATTTTATTTTTGACAAAAGTCTTTTTTATTTCTTCCCAGCGTAATTTTTCATGTTCGGTCATGATGTTCATCATTTCTTTCAGTTTCAACATGTTGGATTCAGCTCCCGTCGTCAACGTTTGAGATTCATTTTGATAATGATTTAACACAATCTGCACAACCTCATCATCTTTCAGAATAGGCTGCATCTGTACGATCAGTTTGTTCATATTTCGGTAAGAACCCTGAAGCTTAAACGCCGGTTCGTTACGATAATCGTCTGCCATTGCTGCTGAAGCGATATATTGACTATTCACCTTAAGCACAATATCACGTACTTTCATGGTGTTTTCAAGTACCTTTCTAAAGTCTGAAATCTCATTTAAACTAAAATTCCCTAAGAGATCCACAACTGGATTATTTGCCACAACGGCATCATATAATCTATAAAGATTCTCCATTCCTGGCTGTGTCAACCGGCTTAGATAATCATTTGATGTTAACGCATTTTCAATTAAACTTAAATCAAATAACTCTGTTTTACTTCCCGAAATTTCCCCTAAATTATACGTATCTGAACGGTTCGCCAACATATCCGGAATTTTAAACTTCTCCCCGTTTTCTGTGTAAGGATTACCTGCCATCACCAAACAGAAACGCTTAGAACGAAGATCATAGGTCTTACTTTCTCCATTATAAATTCCTTCAATTTTTCGCTGTCCGTCTGCCAAAGAGATAAATTTCTGCAAAAACTCAGGATTACAATGCTGGATATCATCCAGATATAACATCACATTATCTGCCATTTCAAGAGCCAAATTTAACTTTTCGAGTTCCTGTTTTGCTCCGGCATTTTTAGCTTCACTTGGATCGGTTGAAATAATATCATACCCGATCGACGGCCCGTTAATCTTCATAAAAACAAGCCCCATTCTGTCGGCCATATATTCCATCAACGTAGTTTTTCCGTAGCCCGGTGGCGAAATCAAAAGCAGCATTCCCATTCTGTCGGTTCTTTTATCATTTCCGACCGTTCCTAACTGTTTTGCTAGATTCGCTCCGATTAAAGGAAAGTAAACCTCACTGATCAGTTTATTTCTGACAAATGAACTCAGCACCTGCGACTGGAAAGTCTCCAGTTTCAACGATTTTTTCTTACTGCTGACCCAGGATGATTTTAATTCCTGAAGCTTTTTGTATTTTGGAACTGTAACTTCGTTAAAATAATCTAAACGCGAAGAAAATTCATAATAATTAAGATGATATTCCACATCTTTTTCTAGAGATTTCAGTCCTTTTAGCGTAATTTCATAAGCAACGTGCTGAATATTTTTTTCATTAAAATTCTGAGTTACTAAAAAAGTTGCCGTTTCCTGTTTGATATTGTCGTCAACCGTTAATTCTTTAATGAAAATAAATGCCTGCAAAGCACTTTCTGCAATAAAATAACACGCTGAAGGATGCAGATATAAAGCCTCAATCTGATTTGTAAATTCAAGGTCTTTCCCTTTTTCTTTAAGATCTGAAAAGAATGCTTCATATAAATTTCCAGCTTTTTCAGAAACAATAAAATGTTCTCTGTTTTCCTTTTTAAGATAAATGGCGGCATTCTCAAAATTAGTTTTGTTGAAAAAATTACTGTTTTGAGCAAATAATTCTATCTCGGAAGACAATTCATCAACGAGATACTGAAAACCTTTATCTGTGGTAAAAGATTGCGAAATAAGTGCCGCCGCTTCAAACTGTTTAGCAAAATAAGTCTTTCTTTCCTGATCCAGAAACTTCCAGAAAAGCTGAGCCACGGAACGCTCCTGAGAAGTAAACCTCATCAATCCCAATTCGTTATGCATCTGCTGGAGTTTGGTTGTGATCAGCAAAGCATCTTCATCATGAATCCCTTTTACCAAACCTTCTCCAAAATGTTCCGTCATAAACTGCTGAATCAATTGGCGGTTTTCTTCCTCCACCACGACATTTTTATTTTGATTAAAAATATTCCATGATAAATATTCGAAGCGTTTTACCTTTTGATTTTCAGAGATATATTCCTGATTCCAAACTTCTTTATAATCTGAAAGCGCTTCAAAATCGAGAGGTTCGTAAAAGCTTGTTCCAGTTAAATGATAATAATACTGTGCATTTTTAAGCACCATCGTAAGATCAAGCTTCTGGCGATTGACGGCAAATTTATAATCACCTAACGCAATTACATGATCTCCATCTGCATAAATTTCCTTCTTATCTTTCAGTTTTCGTGCAGATTCCTGCTGAGAAGTTTTCAGTAGCGTCTGAATTTCCTCCGCTTTGGCAGAATCTTCCATCTCCATAAGCTGTCGTGCCATATCTCTGACTTTTTCCACCATAAGATCGGTCGCAAAATAGCCGTTGATCTCGTTTTCACTGTCAAAACTTTCGGCTTTTGTCTGAACAGATTTTAAAATCCTTTGTGCAGAATCATATAAATTCTGAGTTCTTTTATTTCGGGATTCGGTAAGCTGAACCCTTTTATTCTGGAAATGACCATATACCTCTTCCCTTTTTTCGCCGATCTTCTGAATAAATTCTTCAAAATCAACAAACTTGGTTTCCATATCTTCCAACTGAATTGAAAGCTTGGTAAGGTATTCATCACATTTTTCCGGCGTCTGAGAAAGTTCTAAAAAGTTGATGACCGACTGATCAAACAAAGTCATTTGTGCCTGAAAATCAGCAGAAAGTTCTTTTCCTGAAATTTCTCTTTTTCTTTTTGAAAGTTCTAATCTTTCCTGATTCAATCTTGCAAAAATCAGAGAAATATTTTCGATAATCTGAGTCGACTGTGAGGTATCTTCAATTTTCAGATTGTTCACAATATCTACCAAAAGCTCCAACTGAGCAGACAGGTTATTGATATCTTCCTCAATGGCTTTTGCATCAATGGCTTTTTCAAGATGAATAATCTGTTCAGTAATCGTTTCTGCACGTTGCTGATAAGGTAACAGCGAGTTTTCCTGCAAAAGGAAAGTGACACAAGCATTTGAAAGTTCTTCCGAACGCTCTGAAAGCGATTTTTCCAAACCATCAAGAATCTCAGTATCGGCATATTTCAGTTCTCTGGCACTGGTAATTTCTCCACGCAGGGCGCGGATTTGGGAGAGCATATCGATATATTCCGTTAATTCAGAATAATGAATTCTCTTTGTATCATCAAGCGTTTTTTCACAGGCTAGCTTTATTTTTTCAATCGCTTCTGCCGTATTTTTCTTTTGTTCAACGACTTTTTCGTATTCATTGATCGCCGAATGGGCAATTTGCCTGATCTCTTTTAAAGGCTGATCGAGATGCTGAATTTCTTCTTCACCCAAAAAGTAATAAGCATCGAGAATCGTGGTGGAAAGCTTAACAATATCATCGTAAAGTCCGCTGTAAGAATCTTTTTTATTCAATAAAGTAATCAATTCCTGACTTTCAGCCATCACGCGAACGATGTCTTTATTTCCTATTTTGTATAATAAATTATCAGATTTTTCAGTATTTTCCTGTAATTCTTTCGAATATGGCGACTGCCAGATCTGGGCAAGATGGTGCTTCGTAGTTTCTACACTTTCCCTTAAATAAATCAGCCTTCCGTCGTGCAGAATTGTATAGCCACTGCATCGAATGGGCGTTTCAATAGTCTGTGTGATGATATTATACGAAATCAGCTGATAATTATTGGTTTTATCATCATAGAAAACATATAAAAAATTTTCACCATTAGGCTCGGGAATCGTTTTCAGATAATGCAATCTGTTTTGATCCTGAGAAATGACCTTTAAACCTCCGGTTTGCAGTGCATAACCATTTGAAAATAAAATTCCCTGACTTTCGGGAAGCAAAACCGCCGCATATTTTAGAGTATCAACCCTTGAAACTGTCTTTTCCTTATGGTTATAGATAAAATAACGCTCCGTTTCCTGATAAGGTCTGATTTTAAACAAAACCAGATTCCCCAAATCACAGAAATGAATCTCAGCATCATCCAGATTCTGATCTTTATGAACCACATCTTCGGAATAAATTCCTTTTCCTGTTTCTGTATTATCTTCAATTTTAATGGTAAGATCGCCTCCGATAGATTCCACAAAAACCTTATCTGCCAGAGAAACATGAGGATATTTTCCGTTTCGCTGCATATCGCGGGTTGCTTTCGTCCATATAAAGCCATGTTGTGGCGGATAACTGACCTCGGAAGCACTTCTAGAATCAATATAAACTAGCGTATTTTCTTTAATTAACCACTTGAATGCCTTGATGTCCGTTGTGCTTTCAGAAAGCTGGAATACCATGTACAGATAGTTTTCCGTGAAGTAAAAACGGGCAAAAAAGGTATTTCTATAATATTTATATAAATTTTTGAACTCATCAATAAAAATTTCATCATTGATTAATGAAACATCGTGAGGTTCAAAACGGTTATTATTAATTTTATGAATGGAAAAAACATCGGTAATATTTACTTCAGTCTGCATTCCCAAATGTGCATTGGAACCGAAAATCAGAAGATCGTTGAAAGAAAAAATATCCTTTGCCACACAGCTGTGATCTGTAGAAATTCTTTCGTTGGCAATTAATGAAAAATCGATCCCTCCGAAAATGCTTTTACGTTTTTCGTTCAGCTTCTGAAGCCTTTCAACAAGGTCGTTTTTCTGCTCATTCAGACGGTTCTGAATAATTTCGTATATCCCTGAATTAAGTTTTTCTGACATAATTTTGGTTTAAATAATTCTGATTTTAAACTAATTGGATTTTAACGCAAAGCCCGCAAAGATTTTTTTATACTGAATGTTTTTAAGTTCACAAAGGCGTTTCACTTAACTAAGACCGCAAAAATTTTTATTAGTTTTAATTCTGAATTTCATGAAAATTTTTGTTAAAAAAACTCTCAAAGTTTTCGCGAAAATCCGCTACCGACCATGAGAGTTTTACTGATGTTTATGTTGAGTTCAATGGTTCTCCAATGGTTATTGCAAAGGCTTTTGATCTACTCCTAAATGTTTGGCCATATCTAAAGCCCTATGCAGAATTCCTTTTTCATTTTGATCTGCCACGCCATTCAATTTAAATATCAATGAAGCAACACTCATGTTTTTAATATCTTCTGATGAAATATTGTATTTATTCACCATTCTCATTACTTTGCTGATGATATTTTCATTACCATCCAGCAAATTATCTCTCAGCAATTGGGCATTTTCACTGTGATTGATGAATTTATCAATTCCTTTTCCTGCAGAAACCTGACGAATCACGTTGTCAAAGAATGTGTTATCACCGCCAACGATGTCGATATTTGCAGATTTGAATGCTTCTGCCAACACCAATGCCTGAGCGTCTGCAATCTCTTTCTGGATAGAGATTTGTGCCAATTCCACTTCTTTTTCTTTAGCCAATGTTAAACGGAATTCTTCGTGCTCTTTTCCTGCATCATTCAGCTTTTTCATCGCTTCGGCTTTTTCGGTAATTCCGGCTGCTTCTGCCAATGCTTTTTCTTTGATAACTTCAGCCTGAGCAATACCTTCCTTCTTGATCGCATCTGCTTTTTTCTCAATAACAATCGCTTCCACAATCCCCTGTCTTTCGGCAACATCTGCTTTCGCTTGCATTACCTGAGCTTCAGATAAACCTACCGTTGCCTCTTCTTTCGCTTTGGCATCAGCAATGATTTTGCGGGCTTCTGCTTCTTTTTCAGCGGCATCTCTTTTTGCCTGAGCTTCAATTACATATTTCTGAGCATCTTTTTCTGCCGCTAATTTGCGGGATTCTGCGGCTTTTGTTTCCTGAATTAATTTTTTCTCCGCTTCCTGAGTAGCCATCGTGATCTCTACTTGCTTTGTTCTTTCTGCAGTTTTGAATGCTTCAAGGTCTTTGATACCCTGCTGCTCTTCAACAACGGTTTTCTCCATCGTCAATCTTTCACGAATCGCATCCTGAATGGTTTTCTTTTCAAGCTCAATAGCTTTATCTTTTTCAATTTGCGCCAAAGAAACGATTCTTTCTCTTTCTGTTGCTTCAAGCGCTTTATCTTTTAGCACTCTTTCAGTTTCTACAAGATCAGCACGTTCTTTATTTTTAGCAGCGATAACCACCTGACGTAATTTATTCTCTTCCGCAATCTGCAATTTTTCTTCTGTGGCAATTCTTACGGATTCGTATTTCAGACGTTCTTCCTCTTCCACTTTTAAGATCTCTGCATTTTCGCGCGCTCTGATATTGGCTACTTCTCTTTTTTGAGACTCTTCTTTTTCAGCCAATTGTTTTTCCAATTCAAGAATGGCTTCACGGGCTTCTACATTCTGTTTGGTGATTGTTTTTTCCTCGTCTCTGCGAACCTGATTCGCTTTAATATTCTGAGTGGCGGTTAATTCTGTAATCTTCTTGATCCCTTCAGAATCTAAGATATTGTCTTTATCTAATTTATCAATAGAAGTCTGTTCAAGATAATCAATCGCACAGTCATCCAACACGTAACCATTCAGGTCTGTTCCGATAATATCTAAAATTTCCTGACGAAATTCGCTTCTTGCTTCATATAATTCAGTAAAATCAAATTTTTTACCAACTGTTTTTAAGGCTTCTGAAAATTTAGCTTCAAAAAGCTCGCGCAAAGTATTCGTATCTGATGCTCTTTGGCAACCGATTGTTTGACCAACATTTACAATATCATCCACCGATTTGTTTACTCTGATAAAGAAAGCCACCTGAATGTCGGCTCTCATATTATCTTTACAAATCAATCCGGCCCTTCCTTCTCTGGAAATTTCAAGCTTTTTAACTGAAATATCCATAGATTCCATACGGTGGATCACAGGAATTACAATTCCGGCATTAAAAAATACTTTTGTGCCTCCGTATCCTGTTCTGAGCATTACAATTCCCTGAACAGTTTTTTTGTACATCGACAGTACCCAGAAAATGAGCCCTACCGTAGCAATTACAACAACAATGATTCCGACAATTAAAGGTATGTTCATAATTTAATAGTTTATATAATTAATGTGTTTTTTTTGGTTAAAAATTTAAAGAAAAGATAAAATATAGTTCAGAATGAGCATAAAAAGAGAAAACATGACATTGGTTTTTAAAATTTAAAAACATGATCTACAACGTAGAATTTTCTTCCCGGCTCTTCATCTACAATCATCACCCGCGTTCCGTGTTCCAGCCTTTTTCCGTTGTTGCTTTTTACCATCAGGATCATAGGATCGCTTCCGATGAAAACTTCCATCATCCCGATCTTTTCGCCTTCAATAGTAGATTTTAACCTTCCCTCTCTTCCCAGAAAATCGTGAGATCTTTCTCCTTTATGATTGATTTCTTTGAAAAAAGGATTGAGTGGTTTTAAAATCAACTTCGTTACAAACAAACTCACGATCAACAACGGAACAACCATTAATGCTTCTACCCAAGTGGGCAACGAAATAAAAACATTAAGGTAAATAGACCCCAACCAAGTAAGTAAAAGAACCAAGGTAAGAAAGTAGGTCATCGGAACAATATCCAGATTCAGGAATTTGAGAAAATGCGCCCAGGCAGAAGGATCGTCCGAAATATGAATATGGCCGTCCGGAGCGTCTATATTCGTATCGACATCTAAGTCAGAATCTATTCCGACATCAATATCTAACCCTGTAAGCATGGTAAAAATCCAGTAAATGACTGACAGTGCCAAAAGCACGCTCAGAACCGTATTTACGGGAGAAAACGCAATATGTAAAAATTCCTGAAAGGTCATTCTTTAGCCTTTTTTAAGTGATTCTTTTAGTTTTTGTAAAGCATCTCCTGCTTCTGTATCCTCATTCTTCACCAAAGCATCAATCTCTTCATCCACTGATTTTCCTGCTTTGGAAATCTCCAGATAAGCCTCCGCTTCGGCTTCCTGTTGTATCACTCTCTCTTTCAGCTTCTCCAGCATACTTACCGTTCCGCCTGTATCTATCTGGGTCATTTTTTGATTGATATCGCGAGTCGCTTCACTCACCTGAACTCTGGCATTTAATGTTTTAAGCTCTGTTTCCCATTTAGAAATACTCGCTTTCAGATAATCAATATTTCCCTGCATTTTATCGCAATCCCCGTGTAGCTTATCAGACTCTTCTTTCAGAGAAACTACATGCTCCAATGCTGCAGCCTGCTTTTTTAAAGCTTCTTTTGCCAGACGATCTGCTTCTGCGCTATCTACCTCTCCTTTTTCTGCTTTTTGAACCAACAGCACTGCTTTTTTATAATACTCTTTAGCCGATAACTCTTCTGCTTCCGCTTCATTTTTTTTACGGATAGACAATGCTTTCAGTTGTGCCAATGCCTCAATTTTCTCAGCAAGCTGTTCTTTCATCTCTCTGATTCCTTGCTCCGTTAATTTTATAGGGTCTTCGAAATCATCAATCACAGAATGAAGCTCTGCTTTTCCTATATTTACTAATCTTTTGAAAATGTTCATTTTAAATATTTTTAGTGGAATTACTTACTCATTTCGATCATTTCATTGGTAAATTCACCGACAAGAATTCCCAAAGAATTGATAGAGGCCATAACCTCGTTTTGTGCCATATTATCAGTCGGTAGCGTATCTCTGAAGATCACGCGTTTTCCGGTATTGTCTAAAACAAAAGCACCGTGTACAATATCTCTGTTTTTCTGAAGAAGGGTTTTGTATATTTTCTCAGTAGGATTTTTAACCTCGAAAAGAAATTGCTCCATAATAAGGATAGAATCCGAGACGATAAGGATCATATTTTTGATTCCGTGCGATTCTTTCTCAATGATAAGAATTCTTCTGGCTTCATCATCTAAAGTAATATTAAAACCACTATCTAACAGCCATTCTTTAACTCTTCTAAATATTTGATTTCTCATAAGCATCCATGTTTATTACTAATTCTGTTTCACAAATATAGAATTTTAATTTTCAAAATGCAAATATTTTTAGCAATAAATTTCATTCATTTGCCGTATATTTGCAAAAAAGATTAGACTTATGAGCTTTTTCGGGACTAATATAAAGAAGATAAGACAGGTAAGAGGGCTTAGCCAGAAAGCATTTGCAGACCTTTTTGAACTTAACAGAGGGGTAATCAGCTCTTATGAAGAAGGACGCGCAGAACCCAAAATAGAAACATTATTAAAAGTAGCAGATTACTTCAATTTAGATTTACATAATTTATTAACAGAAACATTACAGGTTAATCAATTAGCAAGCGGTTCAGATATCGATCATTTAATGTTTGCAGCAGATCATTTGCCAAATGTGGTTTTAAATAATGATCCAAATACCTTAAAACTGCAAAAAATATTAGCAAATATAGATTTAGTATATGAATTCTCTGAAAGCAATAGTCTTTTATCGAATTATCAGTATGGTGATATTTTGTTTTTGAACAAGACTGACAAAAGTAAAGAACCTTTCTCAACTGTTATCGCTCATATTGATGGAAATCTTACATATTATTCTGAAATTACAGAAAACGAAATACCGCAAGCCGAATTTTATAAAATAGTTGGCTATATTTCCTTCGCGGAAAAGAAGAATATTCTTGGAGAAATTTTGGAGAGGTTGGAGAGATTGGAGAAGAGGTAGTTGTTTGTGGGAGAAAAGATTTTTAATTATCTGAGTAAGATTACGATTATAAATCTGCGATATAGAATCTAGCTAAAACTCCATAAAAAACGTCACCCCCAACATCTCTGTAATTGTAAGCATGCATATTTTACTCAAAACAACCTTCCGTAGTAGTAATATTATTTCTTATAAAATTATTCAAAAACGTCAAATTCAATAAATCTGCTCCTTAGCTAATATATATAAAGAGGTTGAATCATTTTGTAATTCAACCCTTTTATAATTTATATAATAATTATTTATATTTTTCGAAACTACTTAATAGAACATCCTCTAAGTGGGAAAAGCTACAGTCTATAAAATTAGATGAAATTGAGATTGGCGTACCATAAGAATTATAATTTCCTCTTAATAACTTTGACTTGATACCTTTAGCTTTCTTAATATACCTTTCAGGATTTTTGACTTTTATAAGTAAAAAATTTGTTAACATTACATTACTTTTCTCTATAGAAACTATGTCTTCCCATTTTATTAAACCTATACTTACAAAACTTGAGTTATCAATGATACCCTCTGTATTTATTTCAATTCCAATATTTTTATCAAATATTTTTTTTTGAATCAAAGTAATAAGTATAAAACCAAAAAATAACACACTTAAAATACCAAAAAATTGTATAAACAATATATTTTTTACTAAAAATGTAATAAATAATTTAGGAATAAGTATAAATACAATCCCTAAAACCACAAATATTAAGCTTCCAATTATAGAGAAAAAGAATTTCTTGTTACTCAATTTAATTACTTTCGTTTCCATTTTCTTTTGTTTCTTAATAATACACAACGCTTTCTCCGACTTTTGTTCCTACAATTCCTCCTATAACACCTCCTACAACACCTCCAATAAGAGCACCTGGAGCAGCACCTAATCCTCCTACCCAAACACCAATTCCAGCACCTATTTCCGCACCTAAAATAGCTCCTTCATAAGCTCCTATTGCGCCTCCTACCGTTCCACCCGTAGCTACCGCAGCATTATGCCCAAAAGACCCTCCATCTTGTTGAATGCCATTATAAATATTTACACTTCCTATAATAACAGTTCCAGCAATACTTGCTTTTCCCAAGATATTTCCGGGTTTACCCATATAAGCCGGGTTTATATATGTTCTTCCATTACCATAAAATTTTGTAAATCCTAAATTAATCGGACTATTGGGACGAGCTGTGCCTATATATAATTTGCTTCCGGTTTTTGCATTATAAGAAAGTCCTTCTGCAAAACCTCCCATAGCATCATTCGCATTTCCAATTAAACCTAGATCTAGGAAATTTGAGTTCGCAACATTCGCAGTATGCATCACTCCAACTTCACCATTACCATACATTTCATCACCAATTCTATATGAAGTCTGAGTTGCGGTTCCTGTCCACCACGTAGCCTTTCCTTTATTAAAAGAAATTCCGTTTATACTTCCTCCATTGGCAAAATAATTAAACATA
>DKLU01000322.1 GCA_002455915.1 Chryseobacterium sp. UBA6632 | reverse complement strand
TGTCGGGGCGGCAGGATTCGAACCTGCGACCTCCTGGTCCCAAACCAGGCGCGATGACCGGACTACGCTACGCCCCGAAAGATATATAGAAAAAGCGGAGGGTAAGGGATTCGAACCCTTGCGACACTTTCGCGTCGACAGTTTAGCAAACTGCTCCGTTAACCACTCCGGCAACCCTCCTGTTTATCTTATTTTAATGATCGTTGTTCCGTTATTGCGAGTGCAAATATAGAACAGATTTCTTTATTTACCAAATATTTTTCAAGAAAATTTTGCGTATTTTTGATGGAATAAATGATTAAAAAAATAGACCAATGCGTAAGACATTATATATCATCGGATTAAGTACTTTTGTTTTTTCATGTACTTCTCAACAAAATGTAAAAAAAAGTTCATACAAGCCGAAGACCCCAGTATCACAGGCAAAAACTCCGGTAAAACCTCAGACTCCTGAAAAACCAAAACCTCAAATTACATCTGACCACGGAGTAGAATTTTTTACTACCAATATCGCAGATCCAACTAAAAATGATAATACCGCAAGTTACGGTTCCATCGTTTCGGCAAAACCTGCAGGATATAAGGTGGTGAAAACCTATTTTCCGGCAATTGCACAGAATTTCAGACAAAAATATCTGATTCTTCATTATACCGCTTTACCGGATGATAAATCGATCACAGTTCTTACTCAGCAAAATGTAAGTGCCCATTATCTTGTAAATAATACGGGAGATAACGAAATCTATCAATTGGTAGACGAAAACAAGCGCTCTTACCATGCAGGAGTAAGTACTTGGAGAACTGATAAAAATCTTAACGATACATCGATTGGGATTGAAATTGTAAATGCAGGTTATACTTCGGATGCGACGGGTAAAAAAGTTTTTGCAACTTTTGATGATGCTCAGGTAAAAAAAGTAGCGGCTTTAGCTAAAGATATTATTACGAGATATCAAATTCCGGCGACCAATGTATTGGCACATTCGGATATTGCACCAACGAGAAAACAGGATCCTGGACCAATGTTTCCTTGGAAAAAATTGTATGATGAATATCAAATTGGGATGTGGTATGATCAGGCTGCTAAACAGAATTATTATGATTTAGCTACTTCCACAGATTTTCAGACGAAATATATCGACCCAACATTTATCTATAGTGTGCAGACCCAATTGCAGAAATTTGGGTACGGACTTGATTTAAGCGGAAAATGGGATGATGCGACCAAGAAGACCATTGAAGCCTTCCAATATCATTTCCGTCCGCAAAACTATGACGGAATTATGGATGCTGAAACATGGTCTATATTACAAGCTTTGAATCTAAAATATTCTACAAAATAAATAATTTTAAAGCGCATCGATAAGATGCGTTTTTGCTATCTTTAAGCCACAAAAAAATTAACATTACCTGTAATGGAAAATTTCAGAAAAGAGAGTGATTTGCTGGGGGAATTAGAAGTTCCTTTAAATGCATATTATGGAGTTCAGACACAAAGAGCAATCAATAATTTCAAGATTTCGGGGCAGCTTTTGTCTTCGTATCCGGATTTTATCAAAGGATTGGCTTTTGTGAAAAAAGCGGCAGCGAAAACCAATTATGAATTAGGTTTGCTTGATGAAAGCTTGTATTTCAAAATTGCTGAAGCTTGTAATGAAATTATCGAAGGTAAATTTCATGAAGAATTTCCTGTTGATATGATTCAGGGAGGAGCGGGAACTTCAATCAATATGAATGCAAATGAGGTAATCGCTAACATTGTTTTAGAAAAATTAGGTAAAAATAAAGGAGAGTACGAATTCTGCTCGCCAAACGATCATATCAATCTTTCACAGTCGACCAACGATGCGTATCCTACCGCGATTAAGATGGGATTATTGCACATGAATGTTGCTTTGGCTCAAAGATTAGAAAGTATTGTAGATGCTTTCCGTGCAAAAGGAAGAGAGTTTCATGATGTTATAAAAATGGGAAGAACGCAGCTTCAGGATGCAGTTCCAATGACTTTAGGTCAGGAATTTGAAGCGTATGCGGCGACTTTGGAAGAAGATATTTCTAAATTAAATAACAACGCCAATCTTTTCGTTGAAGTAAATATGGGCGCAACTGCCATCGGTACAGGATTAAACGCTCCGATCGGTTATGCTGCACTTTGCGCTAAAAATTTAGCGGAACTGACTGGTTTTCCTGTAGTTTCCGCACCCGATTTGGTGGAAGCAACTCCAGATACAGGTTCTTACGTCATTTATTCTTCTGCGATGAAGCGTCTTGCCGTGAAATTATCAAAGATTTGTAATGATCTGAGATTGCTTTCGTCAGGACCTAGAGCAGGCCTTTTTGAAATCAATTTACCTCCGATGCAGCCGGGATCTTCAATTATGCCCGGGAAAGTAAATCCTGTGATTCCGGAAGTTGTGAATCAGGTATGTTTTAAAGTGATAGGAAATGATTTAACGGTAACTTTCGCTGCCGAAGCCGGACAATTACAGCTTAACGTGATGGAGCCGGTACTTTCTCACGCTATCATGGAAAATATCAATTTCCTTTGTAACGCTTTGGATACCCTTCGCGATAAATGCGTGGTTGGAATTACGGCTAACAAAGAGGTTTGTTTAAATATGGTGAAACACAGCATCGGGATTGTTACGGCGCTTAATCCGTACATCGGTTATAAACAATCAACAGCTATTGCTAAAGAGGCTTTGGCAACGGGAACAAGTGTTTATAATTTAGTGTTGGAAAAAGGAATTCTTTCTCAGGAAAAATTAGATGAGATCCTTGATCCGAAAAATATGTTGAAACCACATAGTAAATAATATGCTGTGAGTAAAATCAAAAAAACAGTTCAGGCACTTCAAAATATAGCACAAGAACCTAGTCTGCTGAATTTAGTACTGAACGACAAAGAAGTCAGAAAAAAAGAATTTCTTAAAAAATATCCGCATTTAGAAACGCTTCCTCAAATCAGTTTATTAGATTTGAGCGAAGATTTTGATGAATCTATTGACATCTGCTTTTTGGATGGAGCTTCTCTGCCGACAGATTTGGCATTGTTAAAAACCTTGGCAAAAGGGAAAAAAAGTTATTTTGAAATCGGAACCTGGAGAGGAGAAAGTGTGTGGAATGTCGCAAAAGTGATTGATGACTGTACAACGCTTAATCTTTCAAAAGAAGAGATCATTGCTTTAGGAATTGATAAAAAATATGCCGAACTTCACGGCATTGTTTCTAGAAAAAATCCTAGTATTCTTCATTTAGAAGGAAATTCAAAGGCTTTTGATTTTAAAGGTTTAGATAAAAAATACGATCTTATTTTCATCGATGGCGATCATTCTTACGAAATGGTAAAAAATGATACCGAAAAGGTTTTTGGCAATTTAATTCATGAAAATTCTATCGTTGTATGGCATGATTATGCTTTTAATCCTGAAAAAATACGTTATGAAGTTTTCCAGGGAATCTTAGATGGAATGCCGAGTAATTTTCATAAAAATTTGTATCACGTTCAAAATTCTTTGTGTGCAGTTTTCATGAAAGGTGATTTTAAAACGAAAAAATTTCAGAGTTTAAACGAACCTGAATTTTTATTTGAAGTTAATTTGAAAATTAAAAAGTGAGATTTTTAATTATAATTCCGGCTCATAATGAGGAGGAAAATCTGCCGTTTACTTTAGAATCTTTAGAGCATCAAAGTTGTAAAGATTTTAAAGTCATGGTGGTAAATGACGGTTCTACAGACAAAACGGCGGAGGTTATTAAAGGTTTCACCGACAGAGATTCTCGTTTTGAAACCATTAACCTTCAAAAATCAGCGCATCAGCCGGGTTCTAAGGTGGTGAATGCTTTTAAAAATGGCTTAAAAATTCAAAATATAAATGATTTTGACATCATTTGTAAGTTTGATGCTGACATTATTCTTTCCGAAAATTATCTTCAGTCTGTACAAAATGCTTTTCAGAATAATCCAACTTTCGGTTTGGTTGGCGGATTGTTATATATTGAAAAAAATAGCGAATGGGTATATGAAGGAAATTCCAACAAACATCATGTGAGAGGCCCGATGAAGGCGTATCGAAAGGAGTGTTTTGAAGCGATCGGCGGTTTGAGGGAAACATTAGGTTGGGATAATATCGATTCTATTTTGCTTGAAAATTTAGGCTGGAAAGAGGTCGTTTTACCTGAGTTACATGTAAAGTTAATTAAAGTAAAAGGTGCCGATTACACGGTAAAAGCTTCGGATTATTACGGAAGATATTTCTACTTTTTAGGATTAAGAAGATTCTTAGCGTATGTTGCTTCCGCAAAAGAGGCAATGAAAAGTAAATCAGTTTCTTTTTTCTTTCAAATCATAAAATCGTACGAGAATTGTCGCTCTCAAAAATTAGAACTAAAAATTTCTGAACAGGAAAGAAAAGTAATCAACGATCAACGCTGGAAAATGCTGAAAAAGAAATGGCTGAAAATGTAATTGTATATTTCATTTGTGAAAATATCCTATAAGTCCCGAAGGGACGATTTAGAGTAGGATAGGATGGTAATCCTATCATTACAACAACCAACGATGAGAGATGCGAGAAAATAAATGGCTGAAAATATAATGATTCGTGCCATTTGTGAAAATATTTGTGTAATTAGTGTTTAGAAATAGAATTGAAGAAAATAGCCTACATAGAAATTGATACCCACGCTGAAATTGCTCAGAGTTTCTTAGAAATTATGAAAGATTCAACAGAGTTTTCGGTAGATTATTATTTTTCAAAAAAGATAAAAAATCAGATTAATGATTACGATGAATCTGTATTTTTGTCGGATAGTTCTATGATTTTAGAACAATTAAAAGTGAAAAAATATGATTTAATCATTGTAGGAACTGTTCATCGCTATTTTAATACTTTTCAGACTATTGCCGAAAAATATAATACTACTTTTATTGTTCATAATATTAATTTTACTAAAATTTCAAAGCTAGATTTAATTAAAAATATTTTCAAAGAAGATCTTATTTATCGCTTAAAATTATGGTGGAAAGAAGGACTTTTTTATACTTCCAAAGCTTATGAGAAGGCTAAAAACCTCTTAGTTTTAGATGAAGAATTGTCATCAGATTCATATCGATTTCTACCTATTTTTTATTCAAAAAACAATGCTTTCTCGGAAAGTAAAGTTCTAACAATTGTCATTCCCGGAGGGGTTTCACAAAAAAGAAGGGATTATTATTCTGTTTTTAATAAGATTAAAGAATTAGAAAAGAATATCAAAGAAGGAGAATCAAAAATTAAATTACTTCAATTTATTTTTTTAGGAAAAGCTGTCGGAAATGAACTTACGGAACTTATTAATTTGGAAAGAAGTGTAGAGTATATTTCTATTCAATACTTTTCCGAGCGTGTTTCGCCTGAAGAATTTGAAAGTTGGATGCAAAAAGCAGATGTTTTATGGTGCCCGATTCAAGAGGAGACAATGTTTTTTAGCCAGAAGGAAATTTACGGAAAAACGAAAATGACGGGTAATCTGGGAGACACGATTAAATACGGTAAACCTGCTGTTTTTCCTGCGAATTATTCTTCAAAATTAGATTTTATTATTCCTGAAAAACAGGACATTCTGGAGCAATTCCAAACTTTGAAACAAACTCGTTTTGATTTTCAAACGGATTATAATAAAAATACGGTTCGGCAAAAATTAGAAAATGTTTTGAGTCAATTGATTTCTACTTAAATTTCAAGACACTTTTAATGAATTTCATATTCAAATAATCCTCAATTGGGAATACTTTTGTGAAGTAATTTCCAATATAGATCAGGATTAAAACAACCGATGGTTTATAAATTAGGTTGATAAAATTGTTGTTGAATGTCGGAAGAACAATCGCCACCGTGATCGCCAAAGTACAGATAATCGACACGAAAATCATCTCAATCGTTAACGGTGAAACTTTAAACATAAAGTAATTGAAAGCGATTTTAATAACGTTATAAGTTGTCAGAGAAATAGCGGTAGATAAAGCAATCCCAATCAGTTTGAGGTCGGTATTTTTAATGAAATAGTAGTTAAGGCCAATAGTTAATCCTGCCAATAAAAGCATGACCAAGATATTGAATCGGTAATATTTTGAAAGTGAAATAATGTTTCCATTAAATCCTGTCGCGAGATCGATCAATACGGCAGATCCCCAAATCCAAACCACAGGTTCGTATTCTCTCAGCATGACTCCGTTTTTAGGCATAAACTGAGTCAGGAAGGGAAATCCTACCATGATGCATGAAAAAAGAACTGCTCCTAAAAAATATAAAGTTAAAGACGTTTTTTTATGAAATCTATCCAGTTCTTCCATATCGCCGTCGGCTAGCGTTTTACTAATAATTGGTGCTGAAATATTGAATAATCCTAATTGTGGAATTGAGATCAAAGAAATCAAAGCGTATAAAACAGCATAAATTCCGTTTTCCTCCATTCCTAAGAATTCACCAATCATAAAGCTATTGATGGCTAAATAATTTCCAAATGTTCCTAAAAACCCAAAGAAACTATAATTGAAAAATTCTTTCCAGAAACCATCTTTTTTAAAATAATCTGTACTGAAATCTAACTGAATTTTTTCAAGCTTATTCGTATAATAAATGTATCCAAAAAGCATTAATGAAAACATTCCGAAGAAAAAAGCAAATGCCAGCTGTTGAGACAACGCAAAATAGAAGAATAAACAAAATGCTCCAAGATTCGCAATTTTAGGAAAAAGATTATCGAAAATATTAGAAACAACGATTCTTTTATAGTTGGATGTGTATTTATTGAAAATAGCACAGAAGGATAAAATTAAAATTAAAGGTAAAATTAGTTCTTTGATTTTCCAGGCTTCCAGATTTTTAAATTTTGGAAAGAAAAAAGGAAGAACGAAAAATACCAATGTAAAAACAACAAAATTAATTAAAATAGCCATTAAAGAAAGGGAAAGCATATTCTGCTTTTTACCATCCTGATCTACTTTATGAAAAAATTTCACATTAGAATAAGAAACACCTAACACCACAAATGGAACCAACATTTCTGCGGTAGGCAAAATATAACGTAGTTTTCCGTAAAATTCAAAGTCATTCGGGAAAATAAAAATCGCCGAAATGGTACCTAACAAAAAACCAATATAACCGATGATGGAATATTTGAATCCTTGTCTTGCAACTACGCTCATATTTTAGTTTTAATTGTTATTTAGGTATAAAAATAATGTTGTTTATGTACTCGGTTTTATTTTTTTCGTCGTTTGTGTTTTTTATAAGAATTTCTTCTGTTAGCTTTTCAAGCCCAAAAGTGTGCCTGTTGAGATATTTTGCATCATATCCCCAGGATTCTACTTCGGAAATCTCATTCCAGATCGGAGTTTCATGGTGTCTTTGTTCCATTTCTACCATTAAGGTCGGTAGAAATTGTTGAATGATCTTTTTTGCGCCGTTCAATGTTTTCATTTCGTTGCCTTCAACATCTATTTTGATGAAATCCAGTCTTGTGAAATGCTCAATCGCTGCCCATTCATCCAATTTTATCACTTTTACCTTTTCGGTGTAGCTTTTTTCTTCGCCTTTTTCCTTGTAGGCGGTGTTTAGCGTACCTCTTGAAGCGATCATTTTCCCGTTGATGACGGGAACTTTAAACTCAGCAGTCGTATTTTCGTCAGAAAGTGCCAAAGGCAAAACCCTCATCGTCGGAAAAAGCCTTTTTAATCTTCGGTACAGCTTTTTATTAGGCTCAAAAGCGTAAATATTGTCACTGACCAATTTATTTTCCAGCTGATACAAAAATGTTCCCACGTTTGCACCGATGTCAAAAATTACTGCATTTTTTGGCAGAAATTCCTTTATCCATACCAATTCAGGTTCTACATTACGTTTAGAAAAATTGTCCTTTGTAAGATTATTTAAGTTTTTAAAATATCTTTTTTTGTAAAAACTAGGACTGATGTACTGTAGCTTTTCTGCAATTTTTTGGTATAAAGACATCCCTGGATTTTTTAACGATCAGCAAAGATAATCAAAAATGTTAAACTAATGTTAAAAGAGGTGAAATGTAATGAATTGATTTTCAGTTATAAAACTTTAGTGTCTGAAATTTTATAAATTGATTTTTACCGTATTAATAGTTGTTATAAGAATGGAGTGTTAAGAAAATCATTAAATGGTTTCATTAATTTAAAGAGTTTAGTTAAATTTTTAATTGAACTTTCATTTAAAACTTCTTCATCTTTCAGATTGTAAACAACAATAAAGTTTTTCAGTTTTAAATATTCTGCCATTGTATCTTCTTTTTCAAATCCCTGAGGAACTTTTTTCAACTTATCTGCCTGATCTAATTCTGGAAAATGTTTTTTGAACTCTTTATTGTTTAAAATTTCAATAAAATCGTCTCCGTATAAAGAAATTTCTTTTCTCAATTCTTTTAATACAGAAGATTCCGGCATGTAAATTCCTCCTGCGATAAATGATTTTCCAGGTTCTAAATGAAGGTAATATCCGCCTTTCTGGCTTCCTTTTCCCATTCCCAAAGAAGCTCCGAAATTGGTTTTGTAAGGAATTTTATCTTTAGAGAATCTTGTGTCACGATAAATTCTGAACAAAGATTTCTTGGCATCTATTTTTCTTAAATCTTCATCGAAATCGGCCATTTCATTAATTAAATCTTCCAGAAAAGAGATTACATTTTGCTGAGATTCCAGATAAAGGTTTTTATTTTCGTTGAACCATTCTCTGTTATTATTTTTGGTAAGTTTCTTTAGGAAATCAAAAGTTTTTGGTGATAGGGTAGCGGACATATTTTTTTATTTAACATCAAAATTAAATAAAAGTCTGTATACTTTAAGCGATAATATTTTTAATTATTTCTAATAATAGATGTGAAAATTGATGAAATCAATAACAATTTGATGTTTCAACTTTTATTAAAATAAAAATAAAAAAAATATCGTTTTTCTGCGGAAATTAT
>DKLU01000323.1 GCA_002455915.1 Chryseobacterium sp. UBA6632 | reverse complement strand
ACCCAAAGAGTTATCTTTGCTAGATGCTAGATGCTAGATGCTAGATGCTAGATGCTAGATGCTAGATGCTAGATGCTAGATGCTAGATGCTAGAAGGCGGGACGCTCCGTAGGAGCGGACTGGTAAAACTAAACTATTCTTTTCTGGTACCATTACTTTAAACAGAGCGTTTGTCATCCTAGAATGATCTAAGCACTGTTTTAATAAAACCAATGTCTTCACATTTTTATCTATCTATCAAAAATAGGATTATCATCCTATCCTGATGTAAATCGCCACTTCGTGGCTCACGGATGTTTTGAAGATTTACGAAAGTAAATATTGAAAAAGAATATTTTTTTTGAGAGTATTTAAAATACTATAAATGCAATTTATTATAATTGAAAAGCAAATTAATTGAAATAAATGAGAAAAGGAAACATTTTTTGAGATCATAAAATATTAAAATAACACACCAAATCCCTAGCCCCGATTGCAATGAAAATCCTTTTTTGAAAAAAAAGATTGTAATGAAAAGCGGGAAATAGCTCCTAATGAATATAATTTAAATATTAACTGATCTATAAATTAATACAATTGTAAATTTTATGAAGTCTGTATTTTATAGTTTTTATCGTAAAGTTCGAAATGTGATCTGATATTTGCCAAGTTTTTCCACGTAGCATATTTAAATAATATAAATCCTATAATCATTCCCAAAGTATTTAGGAAAACATCATCTACATCGGCCACTCCACGACCTGTGTAGGATTGAGTTAATTCAATTAATGTGATGGTAATAATAAAGAAAAATGTGATAGGAAAGAATTTATTAAATTTTCCAATACAAAGACCTAGCCACCCAAACGGACTGAAAACAAAGACATTGCCTATGATATTAATGATGAAATCGGTTTCTTGAACGCGACTATCTGTGAAGAACATACGTATGGTATTAAAAGGCTTGAGCTGAAGATAGAAGCAATCTGAAGCTTCTCTACCCGAACCAAAGAACATCATATATAATAAAAAGACGGCGTATACAGAAATTAGAACTGCAAAATGTTTTTTCATAGGTTTCCTTTTGGGATTAGTAATAAAAAAGTTTTGTAGTGCTATTAGTTTTTGAAGTTATTTTTATAACAAAAACCTTACCCTTATAGTATGTGGTTTAGAAACTTTATGCTTATTTAATATTTTTTAACAAAATAAAAGCCTTATTAAAAATAATAAGGCTTAAATGTATTTTGAATTAATTTTATTATACTTGAATTACTCCTAAGTTGAATTTTTCAGTAATAGGAGCATGATTAGCGGCTTCAATTCCCATAGAAATCCATTTTCTGGTATCTACTGGATTAATGATTGCATCTGTCCAAAGTCTTGCTGCTGAGTACGTTGATTCAGTTTGTTTTTGATATTTTTTTGAAATTGTATCAAGGATTTCCGTACGTTCTGCTTCAGAAATTTCTTTTCCTTGCTTTTTTAATGTCGATTCCTGGATTTGCGCTAAAACTTTCGCAGCCTGCGCACCTCCCATTACGGCAAGATCTGCCCAAGGCCAGGCCACAATTAATCTAGGATCATAAGCTTTTCCGCACATTGCATAGTTTCCTGCACCGTAAGAATTTCCTGTGATAATCGTAAATTTTGGAACCACAGAATTAGAAACGGCATTTACCATTTTTGCTCCGTCCTTGATGATTCCACCGTGCTCAGATTTTGAACCAACCATGAAACCAGTCACATCCTGTAAGAAAACCAAAGGTATTTTTCTCTGATTACAATTTGCAATAAATCTTGTTGCTTTATCAGCTGAATCAGAATAAATTACTCCACCAAACTGCATTTCACCTTTTCCGCTTTTTACCAATTTTCTTTGGTTAGCAACAATTCCTACCGACCAGCCGTCGATTCTTGCGGTTGCACAAACAATACTTTTACCGTAATCCGGTTTATATTCTTCAAATTCAGAATTATCAACTAAACATTTAATGATTTCATATGTATCATATTGTTCAGCTCTTGAAACCGGCATAATTCCGAAAATATTTTCTGGTTTTTCTTTTGGCTGAGCACTTTCAATTCTGTCAAATCCAGCTTTTTCAGTAGAACCCAAAGATTTCATGATATTTTTGATTCTATTCAAAGCATCTTTATCATCTTTAGCCTTATAATCAGTAACTCCGGAAATAGTACAATGTGTGGTCGCTCCACCCAACGTTTCATTATCAATACTTTCTCCGATTGCAGCTTTCACTAAATAGCTTCCTGCAAGGAAAATAGAGCCCGTTCCGTCCACAATCATCGCTTCATCGCTCATGATAGGCAGATAAGCTCCACCGGCAACGCAACTGCCCATTACAGCGGAAATCTGGATGATTCCCATGGAACTCATTTTAGCATTATTTCTGAAAATTCTCCCGAAATGTTCTTTATCAGGAAAAATTTCATCCTGCATTGGTAAATATACACCAGCAGAGTCTACCAAATAAATAATTGGAAGTTTATTTTCCATAGCAATTTCCTGTGCTCTCAGGTTTTTCTTACCCGTAATCGGAAACCATGCACCCGCTTTTACCGATGCATCATTGGCTACAACCAAACATTGTCTCCCCGAAACATATCCCATTACCACAACTACACCGCCGCTGGGGCATCCGCCATGCTCTTCATACATTTCATAGCCTGCAAAAGCACCAATTTCTATGGAATCTGAATCTTTATCGAGAAGATATTCAATTCTTTCTCTTGCCGTCATTTTTCCTTCATCACGAAGCTTCTGAAGTCTTTTTTCTCCACCCCCTTTTTTAATTTCGGCAAGCAGACGATTTATCTCGGATAGCTTTAATCTATTTTGATCTTCCCGTTTGTTGAATTCAATGTCCATAAACTTTCAATTTTTACGCCTAAAGATACTATTTTTCATAACATTTTAGATTTAATTAAAACGAGTGTTCAATTTATTGGTTTTCAGAAATTTGTGAAATTTTTAACTAAAAAATGTTTTTAAATACATGATTTTTTTTCTAACTTTACATCAGAGTATTGGGGATAATATCCTCTACAAAATACTCTAGTTCCTAGTTTATTTTTTTAATAGTTTATTATTTGAAGGCCCTGAAAGTTGAACAAATTTTCAGGGTTTTTTCTTTTTTAATAAGATTAAATTTCCCCTGTAATTTTTGAATTTTTTATAAGAATTGTAAAACCTATTTGTAAATTTGCATGTTGAAATTTAAAGAGGTTAAGGTATGCATAAATTAGCACTTTTCAGGTTGCATTTGATTGTTTTTTTGTGGGGGTTTACGGCAATTTTAGGAAAGCTGATTCATGCGAATGCGCAGATTCTTGTTTTCTATCGAATGCTTTTTGCTGCCATTTTTCTTTTTGCCTTTATCAGAATTTATAAAAAGGAAAGTATAAAAGTTTCAAAGAAAATTTTTTTCCAATTAGCTGCGATTGGTTTTACGATGGCGCTTCATTGGTACTGTTTCTTTTATTCCATTAAAGTTTCGAATGTTTCGATTGCTTTAAGCTGTCTCTCGTTATCTACTTTATTTGCCTCAATTTTAGAACCGATTATTTTTAAGCGGAAGATTGATATTTCGGAAGTTTTGATGGGAATTGTGATTGTCGCATGCATTTTATTAATATTTAAAACTGAATTTCAATACAAAGAAGGAATTATGTATGGTGTTTTATGTGCTATTTTCGGAACTATATTTTCAGTTTTTAACGGAAAGATGTTTGGAAAGACAAGCTCGGGAAACATTATTTTTTACGAAATTTTCTGCGGATGGTTCATTTTGATGATAATTTATTTGTTTTCCGGACAAATTTTTCAAATGAATGAAATAAGTTACCGTGATATTGCGTTAATATGCTTGTTGGCAAGTGTTTTCACTGCTTTTCCGATGCTAGAATCGGTAAATTTAATGAAATATATTTCGCCTTTTACACTAATTTTAACAGTTAATTTAGAACCAGTTTACGGAATTATACTAGCTTTTTTTATCTTTGGGGAATCGGAACATATGAGCTCTGTTTTTTATGTAGCATCAGGTGTTATGATACTGGCAATCATTGTCAACGGATTAATAAAAGCTAAGAAAACAAAAAAATTAAATTAAGCATCGACATCTATGATGAAAAAATATCTTTTGCTTGCATTCTCCCTGATTTTTGGGGTATCTCAGGCTCAAATTATCAGAAAATATTCCAATGAATTTTTAAATATTGGAGCCGGAGCGAGAGGGCTTGCGATGGGAGGAGCTGTAATTTCTAATCAGGATGATGTATATTCTCCGATGTGGAACCCGGCAGGTTTAATGGCCATTCAAAAAGATTGGCAAGGAGCGGCGATGCACGCAGAATATTTTGAATCGATTGCAAAGTACGATTACCTTGCGTATGCAAAAGTATTAGAAACCGGAGTTTTCGGAGTTTCAGTGGTGAGGCTTGGTGTTGATAATATTTTGAATACAACTCAAATGATCGATCCTGAAGGGAATATTGATTATGATAAAATCACAAAATTCTCTCAGTCAGATTATGCTGCAGTTCTTTCCTATGCTTTTAATCCAGGAGGAAATCAAAGATTGGATGTTGGGGTGAATGCCAAATTAGTTTACAGAAATGTAGGAAAATTTGCCAACGGTTATGGTTTTGGATTTGATATCGGTGCCATCTACAAATTAGATAATGGTTATAAAATCGGGGGAATGTTGAGAGATGCAACAACAACGGTAAACTTCTGGACAGTAAATCAAAAAGAACTTTCCACCGTGGTAAATGGTGAAGAATTCAACCCTGCGCCGAAAGATAAGATGGAACTTACGATGCCAAAACTGAATGTTGGAGTAAGTAAAAATTTTGAGATCAACAGCAGTGTTTACGTTTTGCCAGAAGCGGGTATTAATGTTGATTTTGCTAAGACAGCAGCTCTTTTATCTACAGATTTCGCGAGTATTACTCCTTATGCGGGGGCCGAGTTAGGATATCAAAAAATGATTTTTGTAAGATTAGGGGTTAATCGTTTCCAGAATATTACAGATATTGAGGATTTAAAAAGAAAAGTTTCGTTCCAGCCAAGTGCAGGTATCGGGATTAGATATAGAGGGTTAACGCTGGATTATGCGATTACCAACTCAGGAATTGGAGGTTCTAATTTTTATTCAAACTTTTTCTCTCTGAAACTAGATATGGGAGAGTTTAGAAATGATTAATTTTAAATATTGAAATTAAATAGTATGAAAAAGATTTCGGTTGTATTATTTTCTTTTTGCCTGACGTTAGCTTTCGGACAAAAAGTTTCTGATTATAAATATATTGCTGTACCAGAAAAGTTAGAAAGTTTTAAACGAGACTATGGAGTGAAAGATTTTTTCATCCAATCTTTAAAAGGTAAAAAATATGAAGTTATTTCAGCCACTAAAGGACAATGGCCTGTTGAAATTGGAGGAAATGCTTGTAATGTTTTATTTGCTGACGTAAAAGATGATAGCAGTTGGTTGGTAAATAAGGTAATTTTAGAGTTTAAAGACTGTAATGATAAAGTTATTTTAGAATCAAAGGCAAGAACAGATATAAAAGAATTTGAAGAAGGTTTTCAAGATGCAGTAAAGAAAGCTATGGTAAATGTTTATGCTTCGAATCCCACAGTTAACTTAGCCGCTGTTGAAAATACTCAACGTGTAGAAGTACAACCTGTAAAAGAAGCTCCTGTTCAGACTCAAACTAAAGAAGCTGCTACAACTACTTTTACAACAAGTACTGCAACGAAATTCAGCAACGGAAAGCTAAATCTTCAGAAAATTAAATTGGCAGATGATCAGTTTATTTTGGCAGATCCTAATAGTTCTGTTCCTTACGCCACTTTTAAAGCAACGGCAAAAAATGATGTTTTCAGAGTAAAATTGGCAAACGGAGAATCTACTCTTGGATATATTGAGAATGGAAATATCGTTATCGAAATGCCTCAGGCAAACGGAGATTTTTCCAGAGATGTTTTTACAGGAAAGTAAAATTAATTGATACATAAAATATAATATCCTTAATTCCATGAAAGAATTAAGGATATTTTTTTATTAAAGGTTCTGAGAAGGATCTACCAAAAAAACTTTTATTTCTTGATAAATTTAATAGTCTGGCTTTCTTTATTATTTTTAATCTTAGCTGTATACATTCCCGGAACTAGATCTGATAATTTCACAGATGCATTTTTTCCTAATTGAGAAATATTTCTAACCATTTTTCCATTGGCATCATAAATTTCTACAGATTCGATTGTATTTTTATCTTCAATATTCAGAACATCAGAAACCGGGTTTGGATAAATTTTAGCAATTGATTTCGTCACTTCAGAAGTTGCCAAAGGTCCTAAAATATTTGCTGTATAATCCGTCCAGGTTCCATAAGCATAAGAGCCACATGCAGAAGTTCCTGGTTGTGCATTAGCTTCACGAGTCCAGATTCTCATTCTATAGCTTCCTGTAGCAGCAGATGAAGGTACAGTAAACGAACCGGAATACGTTTCCGGACTTGTATTTCCAATGTAAGCAGGCATGTAAAGATTTTCACCAGCATCATCAAAATCACCATCTTTATTAAAGTCGATAGCCAATCCGCAAGACATCCATCCCATAGTAGTTACACTCACATTATAGCTGACATTTGTATTCAGATTTACAGAAACAGATGTTCTATCCCTACCTGATGTGCAAGTGCCTGAAGCAAATGTATTATTAAAATTAGCTCCCGGAATAGATACTTGTGTAATTCTCCAGCTACTACAGCCGTTGGAATAGGTTGGGCTACAATACGTTTGAGCATTAAATAAACCTGAAAACGCAGACGCGCATAAAAATGCAAATGATTTTGCCAAATTGTAATAATTTTTCATAATTGTACTTTTTTATTTTTACAATATGAAGATAGAAAAATAATTAAATCATTCGTAATTATAAGCGTCATTTAATGATATTAATTTAATTAGTTAAAGTTTTTTGTTACTAATAATTTCAGCAATTATGAAGAAGGTTGATTGTCGAAGAAATCACGAATAATTTTCGCCTTACTTTTTCCGATAATTTCTTCTAATGTTACCAAATCGGCTTCCTTGATCCTTTTTACAGACTTTAATTTAGATAAAAGTAATTCGATAGTCTTTCCTCCAACCCCTGGAATTTCCTCCAGTTCAGATTTTATCGTTGAGTTCTTTCTTCTGGTTCTGTGGTGTTTTACCCCAAAACGGTGCGCTTCGTCTCGAACTCTCTGCAAGATTTTCAACGTTTCAGACTTTTTATCGAGATATAATGGAATCGGATCTTCAGGGAAAAAGATTTCTTCCAATCTTTTAGCAATCCCGACAATGGTTATTTTCCCGTATAACCCTAATAATCTTAAACTTTTTACAGCAGATGATAATTGCCCTTTTCCACCATCAATCAAAATTAATTGTGGCAAATTTTCACCCTCGTCCAGCATCCTTTTGTAACGACGATAAATGACTTCTTCCATCGTGGCAAAGTCGTTCGGCCCTTCAACGGTTTTGGGATGAAAAATTCTATAATCGGCTTTACTTGGCTTTCCATCTTTAAAAACTACACATGCCGAAACAGGATTCGTTCCCTGAATATTCGAGTTATCAAAACCTTCAATGTGTCTCGGTTCCACTGGCATTCTCAGCAGTTTTTGCATTTCTGCCATAATTCTGTTGGTATGTCTTTCCGGATCTACAATTTGAACCTGTTTTAATTTTTCTAAACGATATTCCTTCGCATTTTTTTCAGAAAGTTCCACGATACGTTTTTTATCACCTACTTTCGGAACAATCAATTTTACATTCGGAATTTCCACCGATAAATGAAAAGGGAGCAAAACTTCTCTGGAATCGGAAGCAAATTTCTGACGAATCTCAATCAGTGCTTCTTCCATAATATCTTCGTCAGATTCCTCAAGGATTTTTTTAATTTCAGTCGTAAAACTTTGAATGATATTTCCGTTCCTGATCTTAAAGAAATTTACATACGCCGCTGTTTCATCACTCGTCATTCCGAAAACATCAACATCATCAATATTAGGATTTACTACCGTGTTTTTAGACTGATAATCTTCCAGAATATCAAGTCTTTCTTTGATGATTTGGGCATCCTCAAACTTTAGATTGCTGGCATATTTCATCATTTGTCCGGTAAGATATTCTTTTGCTTTTCGGAAATCTCCCTTTATAATTCCGCGGATGGCATCTATTTTTTCATCATAATCTTGCTTGCTTTCCAAGCCTTCGCAAGGGCCTTCGCAATTTTTAATATGATATTCAAGGCAGACTTTATATTTTCCGTCGTCGATTTTACTCGGAGCTAAATTTAAATTACAAGTCCTTAATTTATAAATATGTTTAATGGTATCCAGTAAAATCTTTGCAGGACGCACTTTCGCATAAGGCCCGAAATATTCTGAACCATCTTTAATTTTATTTCTCGTTAAAAATATTCTTGGAAATTCTTCATTTTTAATGCAAATCCAGGGATAGGTTTTGTCATCCTTCAACATGACATTATAAAAAGGCTGATGTTCTTTAATCAGGTTGTTTTCCAGCAAAAGCGCATCATATTCACTGTTTACAATCGTGGTCTCCAATCGTTGGATTTTACTGACCATGATTTTAATTCGGTACCCCGAAAGATTTTTATTGAAGTAGGAAAGAACCCTTTTTTTGAGGTTTTTAGCCTTCCCGACATACAATAGTTGTTCGTTTTTATCATAATAACGATAAACGCCGGGCTCAGATGGTAAAGTTTTCAGCTGTAATTCTAACGAAGGATTCATAAGACAAAATTACGGAATTTTGACTTTAATTATTTCAGGATGGCATTTTTTAAGAGAGTTTTATATTTCTGCCGCCAATGCTTTATATTCTTTTAAAAAATAAACCTGATGCTTGAAAATGGTTTCAATGAAGAGAACTTTATCACCATCTTTTAAAACTTTAACAAAGCCAAAAAGTTCCTCATTTTTACTGTTTGAAACTTTGAAAGTAATCAGTTCTTCTTTTTCAGCAAAAACATTCAGATGAAGATTGTTTTTTTGTTTTGAAAGTTTCCATTCTTCCAATGTTTTTTCATAGTTTTTATGAAAAGAATAGATGAAAATTGCCGATTTATCATTAATCCAAATATTGTCTATAAAAGGATTGGTAACCGATGACAGTTCATAATAACCATCGGGAATATTTACAGTAAGTTTTTTCTTTTTTATCGAAAAATCTTTCGTTTTTTCATCAAATTTGTTCTGATCAATATTACCATCCAAAGCATACATTTCTTTTACTTTTGATGCTAAATGTAAAGTTCTGAAAAGCTCTTCATAATTTTTAGGATCAATATTTTTAATGTATTTCTCGATTAGCTTTCCGTATTCTTTCATTTTTTCGGAAGGAAGAAACTTTTCATCAATCGTTTTAAGCTGAATTTTCACTTCGTTATTTGTCATGGCCAAATCTTCCAGTACTCTTCTGTCGACAACTTCTGTAAGTTCTAAATATCGCTGAAGTGCAACCGGATCTTTAATCACTGAAGCTTCTAAGGTAGCATATCTTCCCAAAGATTTGATATTGGTATTGTGCGGAAGATGTTCTAAATTTTTAGCATAAGAACCGACATGGGCAATATCATCAGCCTTAGAACAGCTTTTAAAAGCCCTTCCCAATGCTCCAAAGAATAAAAAACTGAAGGCAAATGCTGTATGAATATAAAGTTTCATTTTGAACTGTATTTAAAATTAAAAAGCTGCAGAAAATCTACAGCTCTTATTTTTTGTGATGAATAAATTACCCGTTTGTCATGGCAGTATATTCCTGAACCAAAAAGCTGAAATAATCCCATTCCACAGAGTTTTTAGGATATTTTTTCATGAATTCTGAATTATCTCCGAAAAGAAAATCATAATTATCTTCAAAATCAT
>DKLU01000232.1 GCA_002455915.1 Chryseobacterium sp. UBA6632 | reverse complement strand
CTCCAGGGTTATTTCCCGGATCTGTATTGTTACAAGTTGGAATTGTATTATTACTTGTGATTGAAATTCTTTTCACTTTTGTACCTCCATCTGAATATGCTAAAACCAAATAATTATTAGCCTTATCAATTACTAAATCATTATAAGTCGCCTGCCCGTCAGAAATAAAATCTCCTCCGAATTTTTCCCAGACTTGATTAGCATTTAACTTAAATACTGAATTTTTCAGATAATTATCATTTTCGAAACGGCTTCCCACCACATAAGGCTCTCCTGAAGGCGTCACAGCAATGGCAACGTGCTGCATTCTTCCTTCACTGAAGTATTGATTTCCAACCGCTACCCAAGAAGTTCCATCGAATTTTTTAACATTTAATTTAGTTCCGTTTGCTGAATTGGAAACATAGGCAACATATACATTGTTATTTCCATCAATCGCAATATCCGAAGTATACTGCTCGCTTGCCGCAGCACCATCTACAATACTTCCGCCAACCAATTCCCAATTGTCTGTAGCACTGGCTGTCGTAGAATTTACATAGACTCTTAAACCACTTGATACGTTTGCTGTGTATACTTTATTGTTGGTTCCGATTACCATTTCTGCATACATGGCACCGTTGGAAAAACCTGCATTCCCAACTTGCTCCCAAGCGCCGTTTACATAACGATAAACAGTTCCTGAGTTATGATTTCCGAACGTAAATAAAACATTAGAAGGTGAAACTGCCGAAGCATGGTAATTTACAGACGTATTGGTTGAGTTTGGTAATGAATTCCAAGATGTTCCGTTAAACTGACGAACTTCCATTCCCGAACCCGGATATCCGATCTGATTTGTATAATAAATATTGCCTAAACCGTCTACTGATAAAGAATTATAAAGCGCAGTTCCTGTTGTAATCCCCGCACTTCCTCCTGCATAAGACCAAGTATTTCCGTTAAAAACCTGAACAGAGCCTTTTGCTACTGAAGTATCATAATATGAAAGATAATATTTTCCTGCATTATCTACAACCAGATTGTTATAGCTACTTCCTCCGGCCGAAACCGTTGCCACACCTCCTACATTCTCCCATTGCTGAGCGTATGAATATGTACTTGCGAATGCCAAAACACCGAGACCAACCCCGATTTTTTTCATCGCCACGTGTAAATTTCCGAACATAATCAATATTATTTTTATTTATTCTAAATTATATTTAATTTTGCGCAAAATTACTTCTCATTATTAACCTCAAGTTATCATTTCCGAACTTTTTGTTATCCTATGTGAAGCTTTTATTTTAAAATGTACCACAAAAACTGCGCATCGTATGAAGCAAACTAAGAACGGATCTATATTCCAGTCCGATGATATACAAATAGTACTGCATGAAGATTCGTATGCGGAACATTATTTGAAATCGAATTTTATTGAAGGAAAATCGAGCTTCAATCTTCTTTTTTTACTGAGTAATAATATTCATCTGGAAGCCAATGACTGCGGTTCTAATTTTCTTTTTAAGAAGAACCAGTACATTCTTCATTACTCTTCATTAGACAGCTCGGCAGAACTTTGGACGGAAAATCAGGATAGCTTAAAATATTTGCAGATTCAAATTAATTATAATTATATATTCAATCTCATTAATCCGGAAGCCAATAGAGAAAACGCGGAAATCTTGGAGAGTATGATTAAGAATAATTTCATCTTCCTCCATAAAGAAACACCACCGGATATGACGGTAGAAATGCACATGATTTTGAAAGAGATCATCAGCTATTCAAAAAAAGGTGTGATGCAGAAATTGTTTGTGGAAGCCAAAATCATCAAGCTTCTTATTTTGATTTTTGAGCAATTTAATAGTAAAAATGTAATCGATAACACCCCAAAAACATCTTCTATCATCAAAAAATTCATCGATGAAAATTATCATAAAAATATTAAAGCTGAGGAAATCGGAAAGCTGATTGGGATGAATCAGAATAAAATCAGAAAAGAATTCAAGGCACAATATCAGGTGACTGTCACCGATTATATTTCTGAATTGCGAATGCTAAAAGCTAAAAAACTGATCATCAACAAAGATATGATGATTAAAGAAATTGCTATTGAATGCGGATATGAATACGTTCAGAATTTCACAAGAGCCTTCAAAAAGAAGTTTGGAGTTTCGCCTGAAAAGCTTCGAACGAATTAAAAAAAAGAAAACCACTTAAAAAAATTAAGTGGTTTTGTATATGTTGTTTTGCTTTGATATTACTTCCTCGGAATTCATGTGAGAAAGCAATGACTATCAATTAATGATGTCCGTGACTATCGTGACCGTGGTCATGAATAAAAGGCCCGTGACCTTTAGGCTCGTTGAAGATTACCTCAACACCTTCTTGTTCTGTAAGCAATTTGCTTCTGATATCTTCCGGATCGAAAGGTTTTACTTTACCGAAATACTCTTTTAAACCTTCAGTCAACCACATAGGAATTACCAATCCGAAGAACATGAAAATACACCAGAATCCTACTAGGAACATTGTTACGAAGAAAATCGTCCAAAGGAACTGGTAAAACGGCCAAAATGCTGATAAAATCGTTATCATTCTTTAAAGATTTTAGGCAAAAATAAGGCTTTTTATTGTTTTACACAAAACATACAAGCCCTATTTTGTTATTTATTTTGATTTTAATTAAAAGACTAAAAGATGATAGACGGATAGATGATAGATTACTCACTCTTTTATCTATTTTCTATTCGTCTATTATCTATCTGTCTTAATGCGCAAGATTGGCAAAGAAATCATTTCCTTTATCATCAGTAATGATGAATGTAGGGAAATCTTTCACCTCGATTTTTCTTACAGCTTCCATTCCTAATTCAGGGAAATCGACTACCTCAACAGACACAATATTATCTTTTGCCAAAATTGCAGCAGGGCCTCCGATTGAACCAATATAGAAACCACCATATTTGTTACACGCGTTTGTAACGTCTGCTGTTCTGTTTCCTTTTGCCAACATCACCATACTTCCGCCGTGGCTTTGGAATTCGTCAACATACACATCCATTCTTCCCGCCGTTGTAGGACCAAAACTTCCTGAAGCCATTCCTTCCGGGGTTTTTGCAGGTCCCGCGTAATAAATTGGGTGATTTTTAAAATATTCCGGCATTGGTTGTCCAGCGTCCAATAATTCTTTGATTTTTGCGTGAGCAATATCTCTTGCAACGATCAAAGTTCCGTTTAATTTTAATCTTGTTTTGATTGGATATTTTGAAAGCTCTGCTAAAATTTCAGACATAGGCTGATTCAGATTAATTTCAACCGCTTCCTCTAAATGTGGCGGAGTTGCAGGTAAAAACCTTTTCGGATCTTGCTCTAATTGCTCCAAGAAAATACCTTCTTTGGTAATTTTCCCTTTAATATTTCTGTCTGCTGAACAAGAAACTCCCATTCCAACCGGACAAGAAGCTGCGTGACGAGGAAGTCTGATTACTCTAACATCGTGTGTTAAATATTTTCCACCAAACTGAGCTCCAATTGCACTTTCTTGGCAAATTTTCTGAACTTTTGCTTCCCATTCCAAGTCTCTGAAAGCCTGTCCAGCCTCATTTCCTTCAGTCGGAAGATTATCGTAATATTTTGCAGATGCTTTTTTCACTGCAGCCAAATTCGCTTCCGCAGAAGTTCCACCAATAACCAAAGCTAAGTGGTAAGGCGGACAAGCAGCTGTTCCCAAATCTGAAATTTTCTCTTTGATGAATTCTTCAAGAGATTTTTCGTTCAGTAAAGATTTAGTTTTTTGATAAAGGAAAGTTTTGTTAGCAGAACCTCCACCTTTTGTTAAAAATAAAAACTCGTAATAATCTCCTTTTTTAGCATAAATATCAATCTGTGCCGGAAGATTAGATCCAGAATTTTTCTCATCAAACATTGTTAAAGGAACCACCTGAGAATATCTTAAATTTCTTTTTTGGTAAGTATTAAAAATTCCTTTGCTTAAATATTCACCGTCATCAACGCCTGTGTAAACATTTTCACCTTTTTTCCCCATCACAATCGCTGTTCCCGTATCTTGGCAAGAAGGTAAAGCGCCTTCCGCAGCCACTGCAGCATTTTGCAATAAATTATAAGCAACGAATCTGTCGTTATCTGTCGCTTCAGGATCGTCGATAATTCTTCTCAAACTTTCAAGGTGCGAAGAACGAAGCATAAAAGAAACATCCGCCATCGCCTCTTCTGCAAGAAGTTCAAGACCTTTCGGATCTACGGTTAAAATTTCTCTGTCTCCCAATTTTTCAACTTTCACATACTCTGAAGTCAATTTCTTATACACCGTATCATCTTTCGTGATCGGATACGGATCCTGATATCTAAATTCCATTCTACTTTTAATTTTTTCGATGCAAAAATACGGCTTACGCAAAAAAACATGAGCAAAATCAGTGATTTAGATTGATATTTATAATGATTATAAATTGCGAGAGTTTTCATTATTGAGTAACTTTAACAATTGAGGCTAAGGTTAAAATTCCACTTAAACTTAGCCTAAATCTTTAAAATAAATTTCACGATGAATTACAGAATAGAAAAAGACACCATGGGTGAAGTGCAGGTACCTGCAGATAAGTTTTGGGGAGCACAAACAGAACGTTCAAGAAACAATTTCAAAATTGGTCCGGAAGGCTCTATGCCACATGAAATTATTGAAGCTTTTGCCTATTTAAAAAAAGCGGCAGCATTCACCAACACTGATTTGGGAGTTCTTCCTGCTGAAAAAAGAGATATGATCGCAAAAGTGTGTGATGAAATCTTAGAAGGAAAATTGAACGATCAGTTTCCTTTGGTCATCTGGCAAACCGGTTCGGGAACCCAATCAAACATGAACGTAAATGAAGTTATTGCCAATCGTTCACACGTAAATGCCGGAGGAAATCTTGGAGACAAAACCGAAGTTCATCCAAATGATGATGTAAATAAGTCCCAATCTTCCAATGATACGTATCCAACCGCAATGCACATCGCTGCGTATAAAAAAGTGGTGGAAACTACGATTCCTGCGGTTGAAAAATTGAGAGATATATTAAAAGAAAAATCAGAAGCATTTAAAGATATTGTAAAAATCGGAAGAACGCATTTGATGGATGCTACTCCGCTGACTTTAGGACAGGAATTTTCAGGATATGTTGCTCAATTGAATTATGGAATTAAAGCTTTAAAAAACACCTTACCTCACCTTTCAGAATTGGCGTTGGGCGGAACAGCGGTTGGAACTGGCTTGAATACTCCACAAGGTTACGATGTAAAAGTTGCGGAATATATTGCAAAATTCACGAATCTTCCTTTTGTAACCGCAGAAAATAAATTTGAAGCTCTGGCTGCTCATGACGCCATCGTAGAATCTCACGGCGCTTTAAAGCAATTGGCGGTTTCATTATACAAAATTGCTCAGGATGTGAGATTATTGGCTTCTGGTCCACGTTCAGGGATCGGGGAAATTCATATTCCTGAAAACGAGCCAGGTTCTTCGATTATGCCAGGAAAAGTAAATCCTACACAAAATGAAGCAATGACGATGGTCTGTGCTCAGGTTTTAGGAAATGACACTACTATTTCTTTCGCGGGAACACAAGGAAATTACGAACTGAATGTTTTCAAACCTGTGATGGCATACAATTTCCTGCAATCTGCTCAGTTGATTGCTGATGCATGTATTTCATTCAATGATCATTGTGCGGTTGGAATTGAGCCAAATCATGAAAGAATCAAAGAACTGGTTGACAAATCTTTGATGTTGGTAACTGCTTTGAACACCCACATCGGTTATGAAAATGCTGCAAAAATTGCAAAAACAGCTCACAAAAATGGAACAACATTGAAAGAAGAAGCTGTAAATCTTGGACTTTTAACTGCTGAACAATTCGATGAGTGGGTAAAACCTGAAGACATGGTGGGAAGTTTGAAATAATGTAATGGCTGAAAGATGGAGGCTAGAAGCGGGATGAATATAAATATCAACTTCTGCCCCCAATTTTTCAGAGAAAATAAATGAATAAAACCTTAGAGAAATCTGAGGTTTTTGTTTTTTATAATTAATTGAAATACAATTTTTTAAATAAAACTATTTTCGAATTATTTTTTTTCATAAATTAGTGATATAAATACAAATCATTATAAAACAAATTACTATGAAAAATTTAAAGAAAATCAAGAGACAAAATTTAAAAGAAGTATTAGGAGGACACACTTGCCCCGGAAACCTAATCCATGTACAATGGAATGGCTACCATGCCTGCTGTATTACACCTCCGCCGGGTGGAAATCCCTGTAACGGAACCGCCTGTCTTATTCCTGTAGATATGTGCGACGGCGGATTGAGCTAAAATGTATAAATAGTTGATAAAAGATTTCAAAAAAGAGAGGTCGGAGAATTTTCTCTGACCTTTTATATTTAACTTAATGCCGGTGATGAAACCTGATCTGCAAAATATTGCTCTAAGTCTTTCAACGTTTCCGGATTGGTTTGGATGTCTTTTACCAATTTTCCTTTATTCACCACCACAATTCGGTTACAGACTTCCGTTGTATGCGAAAGATCGTGGCTTGAAATAAGGAAAGTCACGCCTTCCTGTTTTGATAATTCTTTGATTAAATTCTTCAATTTAATTTGCGTTGAAGGATCGAGATTGGCAAAAGGTTCGTCAAGAATTATAATTTCCGGATTTCCGATTATCGCGCCTACAATCCCTACTTTTTTCTGATTTCCTTTTGAAAGATCACGGATATATTTTCCTGAATTTAAAATTTCTCCACTAAAAAGATCATGAAACTGATTTAGAAATTCGTCTACCGAAGCTTTGTTCTGACCTCTCAGCTCACCGATAAAGTAAAAATATTCTTCCGGCGTAAGATAGCCTATCAAAAATGTATCGTCTATAAAAGCTGAAACTTTACTTTTCCAGGCTTCAGATTCATTGACTTTAATTCCATCAACACTTACGAAACCCGTTGTCGGCCGGATAAGATCGAGCATTAGACTAAAAAGCGTTGTTTTTCCGGCTCCGTT
>DKLU01000316.1 GCA_002455915.1 Chryseobacterium sp. UBA6632 | reverse complement strand
AACTTTGAATTGTTCTTTTAAACGAAGCTTCAGCAAAGAGCAAAAAAATTAATTAGTAGAATAACAATTTAAAAACAAAAATCATGACGTATCACGATAATGAGGTCACGTTTTCAGTGGCTTCGAACAATTTAGTAAGCGGAACTTTTACCGTTAATAGTTTTTCTGTAACAAGCGGACAAGATCCGGATAATAAAATTCATGCAGGTTTAGTAGTTAGCTGTAAAAGTGATGGTACATTTACTTTTTCTGTAGGAAGAAAAGGCTCTTCAGATGTCGCGAGTTGGTTTTCGAAAAATATTCCGGCCAACAGAACAACGTTTAATCACGATCCGGATGATCTTAATTTTGCAATGATCGGAACCTTGGTTCTTAATTTCTCAAACGGAATCAACTGTACTTTTTACAATATAGCGATTGCTCAGGGTCACAGCGCAGGCAGTAATAATTGGTGGTTCGGAGGTCAGCAGGCAATGAACAATGGCGGTAATACGGTAATTTGCGGCGCATCCAGCAATCAACAGAATAATATTCCTTTGCTTCAGTTCCTAAGAGGTGGAAATGGAGTAAGCACTGTGGATGTTACGCCTAAAACCTTCTAATAAATAACATTTTTTATAGGGAAAAAGCTGCTCAAATGGGCAGCTTTTCTGATTTTATATTGAATGGTCATTTAAAATACATCTGCCAAATCCTTTTGAGTTTCTTTTTCAAGATCAATGATAAATGTATCAATCATCGATTTCGTCATGCCAGGTTTTATGATGATATGCGTAATATCGTCATGCGTTGCCAATTGCCATTTGTATTGCAGTTCTTTATTCACACGAGGAATTAAGATCGTTAAAGCATTAGGATTTCGCCAAACCTTAATTCCGAGTTTTGAAATTTTATCAAAAGTATACTCTGTAAGTTCCAGACAATTAAAGAATCTTTCACGCAGTCCTTCAGCTCCAAAAGCTTTAATGGCACACCATAAAATAAGCGGAGTTAATGCGTTGCGGGATCCGGTAATAGTATCGTCAAGATCATCAATTACATTCACAAAGTTTGATACTTTTTCTTTATTATGTTTCAAAACAATCACCACACCACAAGGAATGGGCGACCCGATAAATTTATGTCCGCTAATGATAATGGAATCTGCACCTTCCGTAAAATCAAAATTAGGCTTTGGAGTAATAAATTGTGCATAACTTCCGCAAAAAGCCGCATCACAATGAATATATCGGTCTTTGATATTAAAATCGTCCAAAATATCGCGAAGTTTCGTCACATCATCTTTGGCTTCTTTAATGGTAGTTCCGATATTGGCTATAACAATGGCAGGCAAATGCTGATGCAAGCTGAGTTTTTGTTTAAAATCTTCGTAATCGATTTCGCCGTTTTTCTGTGTTTTAATCTTTTCATATTTTATTCCTAAAAGATTAATATTTTTCTCAATACTGTAATGAGATTCTTCGGAAAAATAGACGATTGCGGAAGGATAAATTCTTTTCGCTAAATATAATCCGTAAAGATTTCCTTCGGTACTTCCGTTCGTGACATATCCCCAATAATTATTGATGGGAGCTTTCAATAATTGAGCAAAAAAGTCAATCACTTCTCTTTCAAAACTGTGGGTGTTTATTTGGTACGATCCACCTGAGTAAAAAGAATCACCGACATTATTGATCGGGTATTTCAAAAATTTCTGAAGCGGTGAATAGTCGAAATCAAACGTACAGGGATATCCAAAAAAGTGATTAGATTTTTCATCTAAATAATTCTCTAGCTGGTCAAGCTTTGCCAGATCTTCGGATTTTAAATTTTTAATCATAGTAATAGTTTTTTAGTGTGAAGTAAAGATACACTTTAAAAATCAGTCATTAAATATTTTTCACAAAAATGAGATTAAAATTTTATTAACATTAAATATTATTGCATTATGAGTGGGGTTTTACGATTATTTCATGTTTAAAATTAATAATAATATCATCACGCTATTTCATATTCGGTCATTCATTTCTTTTTCCGTATTTTTGCACCCGAAAATTCATTACTCACTTATTAATCATTATTTAACATGCTTTCGGTTCAAGGTCTAGGATTACATCATTCAGGAACATATTTGTTTCAAAACGTGAATTTCACGATAAAAAAGGATGATAAAATTGGTTTAGTTGGAAAAAATGGAGCGGGAAAATCCACTTTATTGAAAATGCTTTCCGGAGAAATTACTTTCTACGAAGGAAATGTAGTTCCGGAAGGAAATATCACCATTGGTTTTCTGAAACAGGATCTAGATTTCGTAAAAGGAAGAACGGTTTGGGATGAAACGATGCAGGCTTTCGAACAAATCAATGCGTGGAAGAATGAATTGGAAGAAGTGAACCATCAGATGACCGTAAGAACTGACTACGAAAGTGATTCTTATACGGATCTGATCAACAAAATGACCGAACTGAACGATCTTTTGATGAACCACGACGCCTACAATCTGGAAGGCGACATGGAAAAAGTATTGTTTGGTCTTGGTTTTAAGGCTGATGATTTCCAAAAAATCACCGATGAATTTTCCGGAGGTTGGAGAATGAGAATTGAACTGGCAAAACTGCTTCTTCAAAAGAATGACATCATGCTTCTCGATGAGCCTACCAACCACTTGGATATGGAATCGATCATGTGGCTTGAAAACTTCTTGAAAGATTATCCGGGAGCGATCGTTCTGGTAAGTCACGATAAACAGTTCATGACGGCTGTTTGTAACAGAACTTTTGATGTGAACAACAGAAAAGTTGATGATTACAAAGCTAATTACTCTAAATATTTGGTGATGCGTGAAGATCGCCGTGAAAAACTGATTCAGGCTAAAAAGAATCAGGATGCGGAGATCAAGCAAATGGAAGATAATATCAACAAATTCCGTGCAAGTGCTACCAAAGCATCTTTTGCGCAGTCTTTGATTAAAAAATTAGATAAAATTGAACGTATTGAAGTGGATAATGAAGACGTTTCAAAATTCAATATTCGTTTCGTTCAATCACAGGTTCCGGGGAAAGTTATTTTCGAAGCTGAAAATCTTGGAAAATCTTATGGTGAAAAACAAATCTTTGATGATGTAGATTTCATCGTTCAAAGAGGAGACAGAATTGCGCTTCTTGGACAAAACGGACAGGGGAAAACGACATTGGCGAAAATTCTTGCCGGAGATATCAAAGATTATTCAGGAAACTGGAATCTTGGTCATAATGTAAATATTGGGTATTTTGCTCAAAATCAGGAGGAAGTTTTAACACCAAATAAAACGGTTCAGGAAGAGGCGGAAGATGCTGCCACGGAAGAAACAAGACCAAGAGTTCGTGATTTGTTAGGATCTTTCTTATTCCAAGGTGAGGCGGTGAATAAAAAGACGAAAGTACTTTCTGGAGGGGAAAGAAACCGTCTGGCACTTTGTAAATTGTTGCTACGTCCGTTCAACACGTTGATTATGGATGAGCCTACGAACCACTTGGATATTCAGTCTAAGGAAATTATTAAGCTGGCGCTTCAGAAATTTGAAGGAACGTTGATCGTAATTTCTCACGACAGAGAATTCCTGCAAGGTCTTTGTGATAAGATTTACGAATTCCGTGATGGGAAAATGAAAGAATTCTTGGGCGATATCAACGAATATCTTGAATTCAGACAAAAAGAATCTATCAGAGAAATTTCTGCCGAAAAAGCAAAACTTCATGGAGAGGAAGCGAAGGTTGAGGTAAAGGTTAAAAAAGAAGAAAAACCGGCAACAGAAAACAATCAATCATCCACTATTGTCAGCAAAGAGCAGAAAAATATTCAGAATAAAATTAAAAAAGTAGAAGAAAGAATTTCTGAGCTTGAAACAAAAGTGGAAGAGTTTGAAGTTTCTTTTACCAAAGAAAACCCTTCTGAAGAAACATTGGAAAAATATAATAAAATTAAAGAAGACCTTGATCTTGCTTTGCAGGAGTGGGAGCATTTAGGTGCTCAGTTGGATTAATTTTGTTTGAATTAAATTCATGATATACAGATGCTTCGGCAGGCTCAGCATGACATCGCTAAAATTAATAGCTAATAAAAACAGTTAGTATTAGTGCTGTCATCCTGAGCGAAGTCGAAGGATTTCAAACAAATGATAGCAAAGGTTGTAACAAACCTCCCATCATTTCTACACATTAGTAAACGCATTTTAATAAAAGTTTAAGCTAAAACTTAAATTATTTTTATAATTTTGACAAATGATTTTTAAGGAAAGCAGAAATCTGAAAAGTTTTATCTCCAAGCTCTTGTTTGGGATTTACTTTATTGCGCTGTTTTCTCAAAATTTTCACAATCATAGTTCTGAAGAAGTTTTTAAGAATTTCAATTTCAAAAAAACAGAACATAAAATCTCAAATAATGTAGCGAAGGAAAAAGCAGGCGACTGTTTGGCTTGTCATTTCTTGGCTACCGGACATACTTTGGTTCCTGAAGAGTTTAGTTTCCATTTCGAAGCTTATACACACGAAGTAGAACAAATTATTGCTGTTCAGGAAAAAATTTGGTCTCAGACAAAATTCACTTTTCAACTTCGCGGCCCACCCGCAATTTCTTAGTTTTTAAGATTCTTTTTTGGCTTTAATTAGATTTAAAGTTCATTGTATTTAGTTGAATTTTTCAAATGGATAATTTTGAATTCATCATTTGATATTTGTAAAGATGTTCATAATTGATACTTTACATTATTCATCAATATAATTGGTTTTAACGAAAATCTATCAGCCATAAATTTCACATTTTTTACGAAATGTACCTTTTGTGAGGTACGCAATCTATCTATTTAACAATGAAATTGATATATAGTTTAATGCTTATTCTTTGTGGATTTGCATTTACAAACGCACAACAGACTTTTACCGTAGAAGGATCTGTACAGGATTTTCATGACAAAACCATGCTGGAAAATGCAGTGGTGAAAATTGGAGATTTTACTACAAAAACGGGTAAAAACGGTAAATTTTCTTTCAATAAAATTCCTGCGGGAAAATATATACTCATTGCTAAACATCCTGATTGTAATGATTATACTGAAAATATAGGAGTTAATCGGGATATGCACTTAGCAATTACCCTTGAACATCACGTTGAGGATATTGAGGTCGTTACATTGCACGGAAATCACAGAAAAAGTGGTTCTGTCATTATAAAAACGCTGGATAAAGCTGATATTGAAAGAAATTCTACCGAAAATCTGGGGAATTTGCTTTCGAGAATATCGGGAGTTACCGCGCTTAAAACTGGAAATAATATCACAAAACCTGTTATTCACGGGTTATACGGAAGCCGTATCGCTGTCTTGAATAACGGTGTGAAAATGGCAGAACAAGAATGGGGCGTAGAGCACGCTCCGAATGTAGATGTTAATGATTTTGAGCATATTGATGTCATTAAAGGAGCCTCTGCTTTAAAATACGGAAGCGATGCTGTAGGAGGAGTTGTCGTTCTGGAACCTGCTGTTTTACCTAAAAAAGATACCGTGATGGGAAGCATAAAACTTTCCGGTATTTCTAACGGA
>DKLU01000366.1:6996-8671 GCA_002455915.1 Chryseobacterium sp. UBA6632 | reverse complement strand
ATGCCGCTCAATCCGGGCTAAGGAATAAATCATCCAAATCAAATTCAGTCATTTGGAATAAATAGAGAAATATCAAAAACCAACAACTATTGTCAGCCTTATTTTAAAGAAGTAAATTAGTCCTATGAAAATTTATACAAAAACAGGAGATAAAGGTCAGACTGCATTGTACGGAGGAACAAGAGTTTCAAAAGCGAGCGCAAGAGTCGACAGCTACGGAAATATAGACGAACTCAATTCATTCATTGGGATCGCCAAAAGCCATATCGAGGATGAAGAAGTATTGAGACAGTTGAAAAAAATACAGTTCGATTTATTTACGGTAGGTTCAGAAGCGGCAACCCCGGTTGATAAGCTGATGTTAGCCAACGGAAAATCTCGTTTACCTTTAATTATTGCAGAAACTGAAATCGAAGAACTGGAAAACTGGATGGATGCTTTTGATGAAAAATTAGAACCGCTTCAATATTTCATCCTTCCCGGAGGCGGAAAACCGGCGACATTTTTACACGCTGCAAGAACCATCTGCAGAAGAGCAGAACGTTCTTTGGTTTTTTTGAATGAGTCGGAAGAAGTTCGCCCTGAGTTGATTAAATATCTCAACAGGCTTTCAGATTATCTATTTGTTTTGGCAAGATATATTTCGAAAATCAATAATGAGCCCGAAGAATACTGGAATCCGAATGAAAGATAAAGTATTGCTTTTCATCAACGGAGACGCTCCGAAATCTTTCCCGAATCCTGAAAATTATGGTTTGATTGCCTGTACAGACGGTGCTTTTCATTATCTGAAAAGGATTGGTTTCTCTTTAGATAAGCTGGATTTTATTTCCGGTGATTTTGATTCGCATTCAGGTTCGGATGAAAATATGTATCAGAATAAGTTTATTCATACGCCCGATCAGGAAAGAACGGATTTTTATAAAGCCTTGGAGATTATCGCCGCAAAAGGCTTCCATAATATTGATGTGTTAGGAGGAAGTGGAGGAGAGCAGGATCATTTTTTAGGAAATCTCACCGTTGCTTTTGGTTTTAAGGATCAATTAAATATCAAATTTTATGACGAATTTTCAACCTATTATTTTATCTCCCAACAAACTGTTTTAAAGGATGTAAATAATAAAATGATTTCCTTATATCCGTTTCCCATAGCTGAAAATATTACAACAAAAGGCTTAAACTGGGAATTGAAAAATGAAAATGCGAGCATAACAAGTAATTTATTAACAAGAAACTTCGCTGTTGAAGATGAGGTGTCCATCACTTATGAAAAAGGAGACTTATTGATCTTTATCGGAAAAAAATATTTGTAACTTAAACACGAATACCACGAACATTTACAAAAATTGCACAATGCATTTTTAGATTATAAGTATAAAACATCTGAATCTGCGTAATCCGTGGAAAATAAAGAATGAAAAGCTTAATCAAAATATCATTTTTCATCATCACATTATTTTGTGTTTTCTCCTGCAAGACACAAAACTTTTCCACGCCTGAATACGGAAAAAATGAAAATGAAAAGCATATTAAGATCAAAAAAGTTCATAATTTTCGTGAAGTTACAAATATTAAAAATATTGACGGAAGAACTTTAAAAAGCGGAAAATTTTACAGAAGCGGACATCTTCATCAGCTAAAGAAAAAATCTTTTGATGAACTTGAAAAATTAGGA
>DKLU01000366.1:6177-6803 GCA_002455915.1 Chryseobacterium sp. UBA6632 | reverse complement strand
GAACTTGAAAAATTAGGAATCAAAGAAATTATCGATCTTAGAAATTCAAAAGAAATTGCTCAAAAACCGGATCATCTTCCAAGTGATATTGTTTATAAAAATTATTCAGCTTTTGAAGATGAAGGCGACCAATTGGATCAGGCTAAAAAATTAGTATTAAAAGGAAAAGTCAACGGTTCGGATGCGGACAAAAGAATGCTTGATTTTTACAAAGATTATGTCATTGAAAATCCTGAAATCATCAAAAAAATTATCACCGAAATTTTAGAATCAGACCAACCTATTTTATATCATTGTACAGCCGGAAAAGACCGAACAGGAATTACCACAGCCTTGATTTTAACAATTTTGAAATTTAATAAAGAAACCATTTACAATGATTATCTTCTCTCCAATAATTACAGAAAAAAACTCGTTGATAAAAGATTAAATTTAGCAAATAATTTACATTTCCTTTATCCAAAAATGGATGTAAGTGTGTTGGAGAAATTAAGTTGGGTTGAAACCGATTATTTGGATGCGGCTTTTAACGAAATCAATAAGAAATACGGTTCAATTGATATTTATATTCAATATGCTTTGGGAATTTCTGAAAATAAAAGACAAGAATATATTCAGAAGTTTAC
>DKLU01000366.1:0-6118 GCA_002455915.1 Chryseobacterium sp. UBA6632 | reverse complement strand
TCAGAAGTTTACATATTAATAATTTAGGCGAAATTTTTACTAAAAAACAGCTTAAAATTTATAATAAATTTAACGCGAAAAAATCAAACTTTTTTAGCAATTTTGCATTTCTTAATTCACTTGTTTAGAAATGAAAATAAAATACTCGGAACTTATTGATCAGACGTTGTATTTCCCTACTGAGGAGTTCAATGTATCTGAGAACAATTTGTCGTTTCACGATATTCCTTTGATGGATGTTGTTGAACAGTTTGGCACTCCGCTAAAAATTAGCTACCTGCCGAGAATTTCTCAAAATATCCAGAAGGCCAAGAGTTGGTTTAAGGAAGCTTTTGAGAAAACCGAATATAAGAAGAATTATAGGTACTGCTACTGTACAAAATCAAGTCATTTCAAATTTGTATTGGAAGAAGCTTTGAAAAATGACATTTCTATAGAAACTTCTTCTGCGTATGATATGGATATTGTGAAATCTCTTTACAAAGAAGGGAAAGTATCAAAAGATATCGAAGTGATTTGTAACGGTTTCAAAACGGATGATTATCTGGCTAAAATTTCAGATATGATCAACAGTGGTTTTGAAAATATTACTCCAATTTTGGATAATTATCGCGAGCTGGATAAGCTTACAGAAAGCATCGACACGACTTTCGATATTGGAATCAGAATTGCATCTGAGGAAGAACCAAAGTTCGAATTTTATACCTCAAGATTAGGAATCGGATATAAAGATATTATTCCTTATTACAGTCAAAAAATCGCTGAACATCCGAATGCGAGATTGAAAATGCTTCACTTTTTCATCAATACAGGGATCAAAGACACAGCGTATTATTGGAACGAATTGTACAAATGTCTTCGTGTGTATGCACGTTTGAAGAAAATTGCTCCGGAAGTAAATTCACTGAATATCGGTGGTGGTTTCCCAATCAAAACCTCTTTGCAGTTTGATTACGATTACCAATATATGGTTGAAGAAATTGTTTCTCAAATCAAGAAATTCTGTGAGGAAGAAGGAGTTGAAGAACCAAATATTTACACAGAATTCGGAAGTTTCACGGTTGGAGAAAGTGGCGCAAATATTTATAAAATTATTTCTCAAAAACGTCAGAATGACAGAGAAAAATGGAATATGATCGATTCATCTTTCATGACGACTCTTCCTGATACTTGGGCGATTTCAAGACACTTTATCATGCTTCCGTTGAATCGTTGGGATGATACTTATGAAAGAGTTTTCTTAGGTGGATTAACTTGTGATTCAGATGATTATTATAATTCTGAACAACATACCAACGCCATTTACTTACCTGTTTTCAGCGATACAAAACCTTTATATATTGGTTTCTTCCACACGGGAGCGTATCAGGAAACGATTGGCGGTTACGGTGGTGTTCATCACTGTTTGATGCCTCAGCCGAGACACGTTTTGATTCAAAAAGATGAAAACGGTGAGTTACAATACGAAATTTTCCGTGAAAAACAAGAACCGGAAGATGTATTGAAACTTTTAGGATATCAATAATAGTAGTCATTGCGAGGAGCAAAGCAACAAAGCAATCTCAAAACATTATAGAGATTCTTCACTCCACTTTGTTTCATTCAGAATGACAAAAACAAAATATAAAACAAAAGCTCTCAAAATCTGAGAGCTTTTCTATTTAAAAATATTTTGAAATTTTATCTAATTGAAGTTCTTCATAATCAGAAACGACAATGTTTGCCAACGTATAATCCTGATTTTTAGAATGCGGACTTCTATATGCTGCACAAAAAATATTCGCTCGGTGTGCCGCCAGAATTCCGTTTGTAGAATCTTCGATTACCATACAGTTTTCAATAGGCTGTTTTGCAAGTTTTGCGGCCAATTGAAAAACTTCAGGATGAGGTTTAGATTCTTTTAAATCGGCACCGCTTATTTTTCCACTGAAATATTTCTCCAATTCGAATTTCTCGAAAACCATGTCGATGGTCATCATTGTTGCGGAAGATGCTAAAATTAAAGTAATTTCGTTTTCGTAGTAATGCTGAATTAATTCTTTTACTCCAGTAATTAAATCAAATTCTTCATCATTATAAAAATAATCCTTGAAATAATCTCTCTTTGCTTTGGCTATTTCTTCGTAAGGTTGGTTTAAATTAAATTCTTTAATCAATGTTTCACAAACTCTTTTCGTAGAAGCTCCTGTAAAGGATGTATATAATTCTTCGGAAACATCAATTCCCAAATCTTTGAATGTTTTAAAATAGGCTTTTCTGTGCAATGGTTCAGTATCCACAATCACGCCATCCATATCGAATAGCACAGCTTTTAACGACATAAAATTTTGTTTTGAACAAAGGTAGTAATTTTGGCTGGAAGCGGGAAGATGGAAGATAGAGGTTTAAAATTGTGCTGTATAATTTTGGTTGAAAGTTGGAAACTGTGGGAGGAAAATTTTAATTATGATGTTTATTTTTTGCCATTTTGTAAAACTTCCAGCATCCAGCTTTCGGCTTCAATTCACTTTTCCGTATCTTTGCTGAAATCATTTAATTTTTAAATAAAACATGAAAACATACGCAGGAATTCCTGAAGAAAATGCATCATTAGAGAACTCGAAAGTAATGTTGGTGACTGTTCCTTACGACGGAACTTCAACTTGGGGAAAAGGGGCTGATAAAGGCCCGGAATTGTTCTTAGATGCTTCTGAAAACATGGAGCTTTACGACATCGAAACTCAGACTGAACCTTACTTAGAAGGAGTTTATCTGGCTGGAGAAGTTTCTGAAAATTCTTCACCTGAAGCAATGACGGAAGCGGTTTACCAAAAAACAAAAGAGCTTTTGGCTAATGACGGTAAACTATTCACACTTTTCGGTGGAGAGCACTCTGTTTCTATCGGTTCGATTCGTGCGGTTGGGGAAAAATTTGAAAACTTAACGGTTCTTCAATTGGATGCTCACACAGATCTTCGTCCGGAATTCCATGGTTCTACTTCTAATCACGCTTGTGCGGTTTTTGAAGCGAATCAGAAACACAATTTGGTACAAGTGGGAATCCGTTCTATGGATATCGAGGAAGCTGAATATTTACCAGAAGGGAGAGTATTTTTCGCTCACGAAATTGCGAATAACGAAAACTGGGTAAATGATGTGTTGGAAAAAGTTTCAGGAAATGTTTACATTACAATTGATTTGGATGCTTTTGATCCATCAATTGCTCCATCAACAGGAACTCCGGAGCCGGGTGGTTTACAATGGTATCCAACATTAGAATTATTAAGAAAAGTATTCGAAAAATGTAATGTTGTAGCGTTTGATATCGTTGAATTAATGGATTCCGCTTACGCAAAACCAAGTGCATTCTTAGCTGCGAAGTTATATTACAAAATGCTTGCTTATTATCATATTAATCAAGACTAAAACTTCGCAAGAATCGGATTTTTTCTGTCAGAAAATCTTTGGAAATTTGTGAGGTAAATTCAATGTTATGTCCACACAAAATCAGATCGATTACGAAAGAATTGCGAAAGCGATAGAATATATCCAGCGCAATTTTAAGCTTCAGCCCAATTTGGAGGAAGTGGCGGAGAAAATTCATTTGAGTCCGGCTCATTTTCAGAAGATGTTTTCTGATTGGGCAGGAACGAGTCCGAAGAAATTTTTGCAGTTCATTAGTCTTGAACATGCTAAAAATTTATTAAAGGAAGAAAAAGCAAGTTTATTTGATACGGCTTATGAGACAGGATTTTCGAGCACGAGCAGATTGCACGATTTGTTTGTAAAAATCGAAGGAATGTCTCCAGCAGAATATAAAAACGGAGGAAAAAGTCTTAACATCAATTACAGTTTTTCTGAAACACCTTTTGGAAATGTAATCGCAGCTTCCACAGAAAAAGGAATCTGTTATTTGGCTTTTGAAATCGATAAAAATAAAGCATTGGGAGATTTAATTATTAAATTTCCTAATGCTTCTTTTTTTGAAAAACAAGATGATTTTCAGAAAAATGCATTGTCCATTTTCAATAAAGACTGGACGAAACTCAACACCATAAAACTCCATTTAAAAGGAAGTGATTTTCAATTAAAAGTCTGGGAAAGTCTTTTAAAGATTCCAATGGGGAAATTATCAACGTACGGAAATTTAGCGGAAAAAATAGGAAATCCAAATGCTTCAAGAGCGGTAGGGACGGCGATTGGAAGTAATCCTGTAGCTTTTCTGATTCCTTGTCATCGTGTCATTCAAGCTTCCGGAAATATCGGCGGTTATCGATGGGGAAGTGAAAGAAAACAATTGATTGTAGGTTGGGAAAGTTCGAGAACTCATTCTTAAAATTCTATTTTACTATAAAATTTATTTAAACCATTAAGATTTATTTTAAGAATTGAAGTTTAATTAAGATAATCATTCTAATTTTTAAGTTATTTAATCCTTAAGCGAAGCAACCTTAATTTCCTTAACTCCTTAATTAGCCTTAATGTTTTAATTTTAACCAAACATTATTAAAAATTTTCAAATGCTGAATTTATTCGAAGATATATCCGATTACCCTTTAAATATCCTTCCCAACGACGGAACCGTTCATTATTACGGAAAGCTTTTTTCCAAAGAAAAATCCGATTTTTATTATGATTATTTATTCAATCAGATCCCATGGGAAAATGATGAAGCGATCATCTTTGGAAAATTAATTTTAACCAAAAGAAAAGTCGCTTGGTTCGGAGAAAAACCTTTTGAATACACCTATTCAAAACGAACAAAATATGCCAAATTCTGGACGCCTGAATTATTGGAATTAAAACAAAAATGCGAAGAAGTCACTGGAGAAACTTATAACTCTTGCCTGTTGAATTTATATCACGATGGAAGCGAAGGAATGGCGTATCACAGTGATGGCGAAAAGGATTTAAAAAAACACGGAGCTATCGCATCATTAACTTTCGGAGCGGAAAGAAAGTTTTTATTTAAACATAAAACAACGAAAGAAAAAGTAGAAATATTCTTGGAAAACGGAAGTTTATTGGTCATGAAAGGAACAACCCAAGATCATTGGCTACATCGTCTTCCACCAACTACAAAAGTGAAAACTCCTAGAGTGAATTTGACTTTCAGAACGATCGAGGAATGATGTATTTAAATTAATTTACAACATGTTTGTCATGCTGAAAGCATCTATATAAAGTTATTCAATGCATCGTTGAGATCCTTTCAGGATGACAAAAGTTGCATATAATCTTGTCTTTCGCAGATTAAGCAAATTTTACAGATGATTGAGTTAAAAAATCTGCGTCATCTGCAAAACCTACGAGAGACAAAAAATAAAAAAAGCTGTTCAAACCGAACAGCTTTTTAAATTTATTTCAAAACTTCAACTTCAATTGCGCTATCATCAAAAACTTTGATAAATGCTTTCGTATAATCGTCCTTCGTTGCAAAGTTCGGATTATCCATGAATTTCTGTGGATTAATCGCAAATAACGGGAACCAGGTCGAAGAAATCTGGATCTGGATTTTATGTCCTTTTTTAAATGTATGAACAACATCCTGCAATCTGAAATTCACCGCCGTTTTCTGATTCGGAACTAAAGCTTCCCCTTTTTCTCTCGAATTTCTGAATCTCGCAGGCATGATTTCACTTCTTACCATCTGATGATAATTTCCGTAAATTACACCGTCTTTCTTTTCAACAGGCTTGAAATCTTCAGGATAAACATCAATTAGTTTCACTGCAAAATCTGCATCTGTAGAAGTCGAAGCAATATTTAATTTAGCCATAATTTCACCTGCGAAAGTCATGTCATCCGTTAAAACATCCGTTGTAAATGTCAAAACATCAGGTCTTCCTTCTGCAAATCTCTGATCTTCCGACATATAGTTTCTTGGAGTAAATCCATTAAAATCTTTTAAATTATCAGAACTTAAAACCGGATTATTAGGATCGCTGTAATATTCTGAAAAACCTTGTCCGGCCGATTTATTCAACGTTTTATTAGATAAATAAAAATTTACTTTTTTTCCTTCTTTCGGAGGGTAAGTTGCGAATTCTCTCCATTGTTTTGCTCCTGTATCGTACATCAAAGCTTCTGGCAAACCGGCATCTTTTTTTGAATCACCTTTTAAATAATGATTAAAAAA
>DKLU01000372.1 GCA_002455915.1 Chryseobacterium sp. UBA6632 | reverse complement strand
AGGCGAACACAACATCGGAATTTCTAATACATCTGAATTAACAGACAATTGGAAAGAAATTTGCACAGATTGGTTGAAAACGATTATTAATAAATAATTTTTTAAGACTTTATAAATTTAATTTGATCATGTTTAAAAGCATTCTTCAACATAAAATTTTATTAATCGCCTGCGGAACCATGATTTCCGTTACCGTTCAGGCTCAGAAAAATTTAAAACTTACTTACGACAAACCGGCACAAAACTGGAATGAAGCCTTACCCATCGGAAACGGTCGTTTAGGCGCCATGGTTTTTGGCGGAGCTGCTCAGGAACACCTTCAATTGAATGAAGAAACGATATGGGCGGGTGAACCGGGAAATAACGTTCCGAAAAATACCTTCGACAGTATCCAAAAAATCCGGAAATTATTGAATGACGGTCAGTTTCAGGAAGCACAAAATGTTTCCAACAGAACGTACCCAAGAAAAGCAACCAAAGATCTGAATTACGGAATGCCATATCAAACGATGGGCGATCTTTTTATTGATTTTAAAGGTCATGAAAATTTCAGTCATTATCAGAGAACTTTAGATATTGAAAATGCGGTAAGCACCGTTTCCTACAAAGTAAAAGGGGCGACTTACAAACGCGAGATCTTTACATCTTTTGCCGATAATGTAGTGGTGATCAGGCTAACTTCCAGCAAAAGAGGAAACTTAAATTTTTCAATTAGTGCCACTACTCCACACAAAGTACAATCGGTTTTCACACAAAGTAACCAACTGATTATTAACGGAACAAGTGGTTCTGTGGATAACAAAATTGGCAGGGTTAAATTTAAAACCGTAGCAGTTCCTGTTTTGAAAGGCGGAAAAGTAACCTCATCAAAAGGTAAAATCACGATTTCCGGAGCCAATGAAGTTATTTTGTATGTTTCTACCGCGACAAATTTCAAAAAATACGATGATCTTTCGGGAAATCCTCATACTAGAGTTACGGAATATTTAAACAGCGCACTGAAGAAAAGTTTTAATGAAGAATTAAAAGCGCATGTTGAAAAATATCAACAATATTTCAAGCGTGTGAATCTGGATTTAGGGACAACGAATCAGACGAAGAAAACAACCGATGTCAGAATTCAGGAGTTTGCAACTGCAAGCGATCCGGATTTGGTGGCTTTATATTTTCAGTTTGGACGTTATTTGTTGATTTCGTCTTCACAGCAAGGAACACAGCCTGCAAATCTTCAGGGAATCTGGAATTATCAGCTGGATCCTGCCTGGGATAGTAAATACACGGTGAACATCAATACCGAAATGAATTACTGGCCTGCGGAAAATACCAACCTCAGCGAAATGCATGAGCCTTTGTTTGATATGATTCAAGATCTATCGGTAACCGGACAGGAATCTGCCAAAGAAATGTACCACGCACGAGGCTGGAATATGCATCATAACACAGATTTATGGAGAATTACAGGAATTGTAGACGGCGGTTTCTACGGAATGTGGCCTATGGGCGGCGCATGGCTGACTCAGCATATCTGGAATCACTATTTATACACCGGAGATTTAGAATTTTTAAAGAAAAACTATGAAGCCTTAAAAGGTTGTGCCTTATTTTATTTAGACACGCTTCAACCTGATCCTTCGGGAAAATATCTCGTAGTTTCCCCTTCTATGTCGCCGGAAAACACCTATATGAAAGGTGTTGGAATTACCGCCGGAACCACAATGGACAATCAGCTGGTTTTTGATGTTTTCAACAATTTCATTCATGCTTCAAGGCTAATTAATGAAGATCAGGATCTTTCAGATGAAGTGAAAATAGCTTTGGATAAACTCCCGCCAATGCAGATCGGGCAACATACCCAACTGCAGGAATGGCTGACTGATATGGACAGAACCGATGACAAACACCGACATATCTCACATTTATACGGTTTGTTTCCTTCAGGACAAATTTCACCATTCAGAAATCCTGATCTGGCAGAAGCGGCAAAAAATTCTATGATCTATAGGGGCGATAAATCCACAGGTTGGTCGATGGGCTGGAAAGTAAACTGGTGGGCAAGATTATTAGATGGAAATCGAGCTTATAAATTAATTTCAGATCAACTAACTCCGGCTCCAATGGAAACAAAAGGGCAATCGGGAGGAACCTATCCTAATTTGTTAGACGCGCATCCGCCATTCCAGATCGACGGAAATTTTGGCTGTACTTCAGGTATTGCAGAAATGCTGCTTCAAAGTTATGATGGCGATCTTTATATTTTACCGGCACTTCCGGATGCTTTACCAAACGGTTCTGTTAAAGGATTAAAAGCCAGAGGTGGTTTTGAAATTGATATCGACTGGAAAGATTCTAAACTCAAGAGATTAACCATAAAATCGGCATTGGGCGGCAATGCGAGAATACGTGTGGCAAAAGATCTTCAGTTCAGATCTAAACTTACGGAAGCGAGTGGTGAAAACCCGAACGAATATTATCAGGTCAATGCAATTAAGACACCTTTAATTTCAGAAAAGGCGGAATTGAAAGGATATGCTGTTCCTGAAACTCAGCTTTTTGATATTGATACAAAAGCAGGTAAAACATATACTTTTGACGTGAAATAATTTGAATTGAATATTCAAAAAATATGTTTCCCGCAGATTTTATATTTCATCAGATTTATTTCTGTGAATTTTTGAAATCTGTGGGATTTTTATTGGTTAAAATTCTCAATTAATAAATTGATTCAAATTTCATTAAATATAAAAGAAATATTATTTTACACATAATATAATATGTAACCGATTGAATAAATTAAATATTTAACATT
>DKLU01000371.1 GCA_002455915.1 Chryseobacterium sp. UBA6632 | reverse complement strand
TAGAGCTTTTCATGTTCTTTTTAGCATAATTTCCTACCAAAGCAGTTACGCCCAATCTTACTACGCCGTCTAAAGCATTTCCTGAAAAGGCAGAACCTGCAATGCCCATTGCTGTATTTTTACTCAGTAAAATATCTTTTACTTCTGAGGTAACCTGTTTTGCGATAACATCTTTGCGGATTACCACTTTTTCTTCACCGTTTTCGCCTACCTTTTCCTGAAGATATTGATCCGTCAGTCCGTTTGTAAAGGCGCTTAAGCTTTCTTTTGTGTTTTTAAATGTCAAAAGATTTTCAAGATCATCAATTTCCCCCTTCAACAACTTTTTCTTTATTCTTAATTCATTTAAATTTTCGTAGTTTCTCCCCATAGTTTAGTGGTTTAAAAATTTAATAACACTGTCTGCCACAGTATTTACAATCTTATTCTTAAAGATAACGATAAAAATCATGATTACAAAATAAAATGCAGCCACTATCAGAAAGCCGAAAGAAGTATTATTCAGTGCTTTACCGATAAGAAATGCTATTCCAAAATTGAAAAGAACAATAAAAAAGGCAAAAGCAACAAGCAGTACTACGAAATAGGCAATCATTCCTGCAGAAAGGGAAGATTTTTCGGTTGCCTCAATTTTTAAGAGGTCAATTCTCTTCGATGCGTATTCTTTAATAGTCTCTATCATTGTTTTTTTTTAAAAGTTACAAAAAAAGGAACTTTAATTTCCAAAGTTCCTTTTAATAATTTAATCAGAAATTAAATTATTTATTTTTTAAGATCGTTTAATTCTGCCTCTACATCTTTTACTACGTTAGTTGTCTGAGACACAATTTGATCTTTGTATTTATCGTAACCGTCTTTTACTGTGTGTGCTACACTGTTTGCTGTTTCTTTGAAAGTAGAAGAAATATTATTGTATTGATCTTTTACTTTTTCAGAAACCTCACCGTATTTATCTTTAGCCTGATCTTTAAGATCATTTGCCTTATTTTTGATTTTCTTTCTTGTTTCTTTTCCTTCTTCAGGAGCATAAAGCATTCCTAAAATTACACCCGCCGCAGCACCTGCAAGAAGTCCTGCCAATATACCCGCTGTATTGTTTCCTTTTCTAGACATTTTTCGTTTTTTTAATAGTTAATAAAGATTAGCTTTTACACTGATAAAGTCTACAATTAACATACCAAAGGAGCCAAATGTCGTAATAAAAGTTGTTAAATCTTTTCGATGTGAGATAAAATAGCGTCTATTGTTTCTTTTTTTGTCAGATTCGTATTATCAATGACAATAGCGTCTTCTGCCTGACGTAATGGCGCAATTTCTCTTTCGCTGTCTATTTTGTCACGTTCAATCAGATTTTGCTTTACCTGCTCTTCATCTGCTTCAATTCCTAAAGTTTTCAGTTCGAGAAATCTTCTTTTAGTTCTTTCATCGATGCTTGCTGTAAGGAAAAATTTGTAATCTGCATTGGGTAAAACAACCGTTCCAATATCTCTTCCATCCATAATAATTCCTCCTTTTTCGGCTAAATTACGTTGGGACTGCAACAGAAAATCTCTCACTTCTTTTTGCTTGGCAACCAAACTTACATTGTCTGAAACTTCGTTGGTTCTGATTGGTTTTGAAATATCAATATGATTAAGGAAAAGAATCAATCCTCCTTCCTGATTTTTAAATTCAAGATCAATTTGATTTAAATTTAAAAATAACTTATTTAAATCAATAGATCCTGCTTCATCAGTACAATTTTGTAATGCAAACCAGGTAACCCCACGATAAAGAGCCCCTGTATCAAGATGAATAAGTCCTAATTTATCGGCAATAATTTTTGAGATTGAACTTTTTCCGGTAGACGAGTACCCATCGATAGCAATTACAGGTTTTTTCATACCGCAAATTTCAAAAATTTTTCTTTAAAATCAAGAAAACCTTAAGAGATTTTCTTAAGGTTTTTGTTTTATATTGTTTATCAATAGGATCTGAATTAATATCCTGCATGGCTGCTTAAATCTACCGAAATACCTATCTGATTGACATTCGAGGCGTTATGGTATCTTATGTGTGCATAATCTAAACGGAATCTCGCAAGCTTGATTCCAAAACCACCGGAAAGTCCGGAAAAGTTTCTTTGATCTGCAACGGCCATTTCATTTCCTCTTTTTACATTATATCCTAATCGAATATTGAAATTCTTCTCAGGAAATAACTCTGCACCCACAGAAAAGTGATCGGCAATTTTTCTTCCTACGTTTACTTCCTGTCCGTCTACATTATAGGGTGAAGAAATATCAAACTCCTGCAAATCGTGAGCGGTAATGGTAATCGCTAAAGGAATCGCCTTCAACGTTCTTGTATATCCAAGATCGATTCTGAAAGGTAGGTTTTCTCTTGTTCCGTTAAATGATTTAAACTGATATCCGAAATTTCGTAAAACCAAAGAGGCAACTTCTTTACTTTTCTTGTTGTGATAAGTGATTCCGGCAGTTCCTGCGATGGCAGAAGAAGTATAATTATCAATTTTTGAAGTGATGAAATTTAAACCTCCACCAATCGTCCAGTCTTCTTCAAACTGATAAGCATATCCTGCTCCGATAGCAACATCAGAAGCTGAAAATGTTCCGTTTTCGTAACCGCTTTCATCTGTTCTCGGGATACTCCCGTAGCTCATATATCGTGCATTGACGGTGGCCATGTGACCGTTTTCAAAGTCTCGGGCATAGGCTATGGTTCCGTATTTGGAGTCTGCCAGATATGCAGCTCCGTTAACAGAAAGCTGTTTATCAGAATCTTTATTTAACAACGCTGGGTTTGCAATCGCAAAGGAAGCATCATAATCTCTTATGGTAATTGCATCTCCACCCAAGGCAGCCTGTCTTGCAGACACAGGAATGTTTAAGAAAGGATAAACATTTGCTCCTGTTTGTGCATAAGAAACAATTCCTGACAGAAATAATGAAAAAATGACAATTTTCTTCAATTCAGTTTATTATTAATGCAAAAATAATCCTTTTTCGTACTTTTCAAAATATTTATCACATTATTTATACGTAAATAGTTAAGTTTTGTGAAAATTGTGGTTTTCATTTGATTTTGAAGTGGAAATCGGGAGGAAAAACATTGTGTTTTTTTGCTGATTTTGAATTGATGAACAAATCCCTAGCCCCGATTGAAGC